>JAHFEK010000055.1:0-8720 GCA_023248495.1 Nitrospinales bacterium | reverse complement strand
AAGGAACGCATGAAGCGGAACGCCAATGGCGCCCGGTTGCTCCACCCGCAAGGAACGGGTGAACAGCTCCTCGCTCACGCCGCCCAGTTTCTTCAGCCCCTTGGCCTCCGCCGCGTAATCGATGCGCCAGAAACGGCGCGCCGTGGAAAGCGCCAGAATCGCCCCCACCACGCCAAACGGATAGGCAAGCGAATACCCCACCACCGGCGCGGCCAGCAATCTATCCACCGCGCCGGAAGCGGCGTTCGCCTTGATGGTATCCAGCACGCCCGCCAACGCGGGGGTATTGGTAATGCTCCCGGCATACATCCCGGCCGCCATGCCGCCGCCGAGGCCGAAAAAACGGGCAATCAGATAAGCCGCCCCCGCCCCGGCCGCCAACACCAGGCCGGCGAGAAGATTGTCACGCACGCCATGGCGGCGCAACGATGCCACAAAGGTGTGGCCGCTGCTCAAACCGATGCTATACACGAAGATGGCGAGGCCCAGCACATACACGATTTCCGGCAATTTAAAACGCGGATCCAGCGAACCGGCCGCGATGCCGGTAAAAAGCACGGCGGCAATGCCAAGGCTTACCCCTTTAATCTTGATTTTACCCAGCGGATAGCCGACCGCCGTCACGATAAAAAGGAGTATCAGCGGATTTTCCGCGAGAATGTCGAATAATGCTTTCATGACTGTCTGCGTTCAAGCGTACCGCACCCCGCAGCCCACGGCAAAGTAAAAACGGCATGCCGTATTTCATTCATAACCGCTTCCGTCTTTTAATGATAAATAATTCCATCCCCTTTCGCGGGAATGACATTTCATCTATGATTGCCGCATGTGGGTACACGCGGGAGGGCATAAGGTCTACTATGAACAAGCGGGGGACGGCGAACCTATCCTCCTTCTCCACGGTTGGGGAGTGAGCGGCGAGGTCTTCAGGCCACTCTTCATGCGGCTTGCCGGACGGCTGGAGGTGCGCGCCATCGATTTTCCCGGCTTCGGCCAAAGCGAAAGGCCGGATGCCGTGTGGGGCACCGAAGAGTATGCCGAACTGGTGAAAAAAATCCTCGACGCCTGGGGACTGAAAAATATCGACATTATCGGCCACTCGTTCGGCGCGCGCGTCGCCCTCCGGCTGGCCCACCGCCATCCCGAATATGTGAAAACGCTGGTGCTTACCGGCGCGGCGGGCATCCGCATTCAAAAGCCGGCGCCGCTTTTCCGCAAGCTGCTGGCAAAGGCGGGAAAGTTATTCGGCAATCTTGGCGCGCCGGGACGGATGCTTAAAGAAGCGATATATAAAAAGATCGGCTCAGCCGATTATTTGGCCGCCGGGGCGATGCGTCCCGTTTTGGTGAAGGTGGTCAACGAAGATTTGCGCGGCATCCTTCCGTCCATCACCCAGCCGGTACATCTGCTATGGGGGGAAAACGACCGCGACACCACGCTGGAGGCGGCAAACATCATGCGCGCGGGGTTGAAAAACTCCACCCTTGCCGTAATCCCGGGTGCGGGGCATTATGCCTTTTTAGACAAGCCTGACGATTTTTACCATCACCTGGAAAAGGCGCTGGAAAAATGAATCAAATTAGTAGTCCTGACCAACTGTTAGATAATATCCTGATAAAAGGGATTTGTGCTGATATTCACTTTGTCTTGATGAACAAACGGATTCATGCGGCTATTCTTTTGACCTATGCTGGGATGGACGCAATGGCTACACTTGACCGTCCGGCAGGAGTAGACAAGGTTTCACGTATGGACTTTGTCCGCTGGACGGATACCTATATTCAATTTAAAGATGGAACTATATCCGGTCTTGAACTCTACTCTGCACGTTGTGCCATGCTTCACAATTATGGTTCAGAATCAGACTTGACCAGAACGGGGGAAGCACGGCAGATTGGCTACACGGCAGGAGGTGGGCCTGATGTGATGACAAAAGAAGATGTACCTGGTCTTGTTTTAGTTTCAGTGGAAGGCCTCATAGATGCTTTCTTTCAAGGCATCCAAAAATATATGAAATCATTACTCGCTAACCCAAATAGAAGAATGCTAGTAGCTCAGCGTCTACCGAAAATGTTGAATGAATTTCAACTTAAGGACTTGAAATGAACTTCTGTATTTCGGTGTTTCCATGACTTTATCCGGATACGCGGCGGAGGCCGCTTGGGTTTTCTTCTCCGTGGCGGCGGCGTTGCGCTTCGCCCATGTGTTGCAAGCGGAGCGCTACCACACCAGCGCATACGTAAAATGGATTCTGGAAGGGGGCGGCCTACATACCTTCACCCGCAACAGGCACGGCATGGGATTGCACTTAACGGTCTTCGGCCTTCTCTTGCTGCTGTTAAGCCCGTTGATGCCGCGCAGCTATGCCGAGTTGGCCCTCGCCCTCATCGCCATCGCTTGGGCCGCCACCAGCATCCGAGCGGACAAAGGTCAGAAGAAACCGCTGGTCATCACCGCGCGCATCAAGCGCCTTTTTTCCGTCACGCTGATTATCGAGGCGGCCATCCTGTCGGCCACCATCCCCCACGGCGAGGCGCTGACCGTAAGCATTCTCGTGCTGCTTGGTTACGCGCAGCCATTCATGCTGGCGCTGGGCAACATCGCATCCGCCCCCATCGAAAAAGCGTTGCAAGAGGGTTTTAAAAATCAGGCACGTCAAAAGTTGCGGGGCAAACAGGTGGTGGCCATCACCGGCAGCTACGGTAAGACCGGCACCAAGGAAGCGGTAGCCCACCTGCTGGAGACAAAATACCCGCTCATTAAAACCCCCGGCAGTTTCAACACGCCGATGGGGCTGTGCAAAGTCATCAACGAAAAAATGGAGACACATCACGAGATGTTCGTCACCGAGATGGGGGCCACCCGGCCGGGGGACATCAAGGAACTGTGCGAACTGGTCCGCCCCACCGTCGGTATCATCACCTCCATCGGCGTGGCGCATATGGAAACCTTCGGCAACACCGAAGCGGTGGCGCGGACGAAGTTCGAGCTGGCCGATGCCTTGCCGCCGGACGGCATCCTTATATATAACGCCGATTATGCATTGGCGCGGACACATGCCGGGGGGCGCCCGCAGAATACAATCACCTACGGCCTCGAACAGGGGGCCGATTACATGCCGCTGAACCTGCGCTGCGGACGCGAAGGGAGCGTCTTCGATATCAAGACGCCCAACGGAACCATCGAAGGGGTGAAGATACAACTACTGGGGAAACTCCACGCGCTGAATGTCACCGCCGCTTTCGCGGTGGGAAGGCACTTCGGCATAGACCCGGAGCGGCTAAAGTACGGCGCAAGCACACTCGCGCAGGTGGAAGCCCGTTTGCAGCTTATCCAAAATCCGGGCGGCTACCTCATCATCAACGACGGTTTTAACAGCAATCCCATCGGGGCCGCCACCGCCGCCGAAACACTCGGCTATTTCACGGGGTTCAAAAAAATCATGGTCACGCCCGGCATTGTCGACTTGGGCGGCGAGCACGAAAAGGTGAATTTCGCCTTCGGCAAAGCCGCCGCGCCGTTTTGCGATGCGGTGTTGCTGATAAACGAGCGGCGCACGAAGCCGATTTCCGACGGTCTATTGTCCGCCGGCTTCGATGAAAACAACATCCTTCACTTCCCTTCGCTTGCCGCCGCGCGCGGCTGGCTGGCGCAAAACACCGACGCCAACAGTGTCGTGCTCTTCGAGAACGACCTCCCCGACCACATGGAGCAATTTTGAAAAAAGACGATTCGTTCAGGGATTTTGTGATGGATCAGCTTGCGGGGTTCGGGGCGACCGCGCGGCCAATGTTTGGCGGCCACGGGCTGTACAAGGGGGATGCGTTCTTCGGCATCATCATTAAAGAGCGGCTCTATTTCAAGACGGATGCGGCCACCCGGCTTCCCTATGAAGAACAGGGAATGAAGCCGTTCAAGGCGAGCGCCACCCAGACGCTCAAGAATTACATGGAGGTTCCGCCCGAAATTCTTGAAGATGTTGAGGAATCAAAAAGCTGGGCGCGCATCGCCGCCGCGCTGAAAAAGCCCGCCCCAAAAAAAACGCACCTGACAATCCGCCATTTCAAAGGCGATTACTTTAACCCCACCTCAATCCTCCCCTTAAATAAGCGGAGGAAGCTTTGGAATCCGGGTTCAATGGGCCGAGGCCAGCCGCCGCCGGTATTGTTCCAATACGTCCACTATCGCATCAATGACCATATCGGGCCGTTCTTGCGGAATCAGATGCCCGACCCCATCCCCCTCGACCAGAACTCCGCGCGACGATTTTTTCGCCAATTCGCCTTGCAGGCGGCGCCATTCGCCCATAAACCTCGCCGGCATTGGGTCCAACACGTTGGGGTGATTGCTCCGGTTCCCCTGCATGATCACCACCAGCGGCATATCACCCAGCGAGACCACCTCCCCCGCTTGCCGGCCGCTTTCCTGAAACGATTCCAATTCGTCGTGCAGCGTGGCATACGCTTGTGGCCGGACGCCCTGTGCCATCGCCGGAGCCTTCACCGAATCAGGCAGGTTATTCACACTTCCGCTCGGCACCTCCAGCAAACGCGCCAGCCCCAATTGCGCCGACACTTGCCCCATTTTCACCCACCAAAGAATCAAGGTATCCGCCTTTCCAAACAACTCCGCCTGCCATTCGTGGGCGGAATCGACCAACACCATGCCGGCGGCCTCTTGCGGATAGCGGTGTGCATATACCTGCATGTTATATCCGCCAAAGGAATGCCCCACCAACAGTAGCGGCCCCGTTATCCCCGCAGTGGTTAAAAGCGTATGGAGCTCATCCACAATGCGGTCGCTGGTGCGCGGCAAGGGGCCTGGGTCGCTCCAGCCGTATCCCGCCCTGTCGTAGGAGCAGACGCGCGTAACTTTCGCCACTTCCGGCTGCACCAATCCCCACCCCAACGCCGCGCTGCCGATACCGGAATCCAAGATCACGGTTGGAGCGCCTTCACCGGTGCAATACAGGTGCATAGCCCTTCCCTCAACCTGATACAGTACGCCAGGAGGAGAATAGGTTGCGGCATCATGGTGTTCGGAGAACCCTTCATACGCGAAAAGACTTGAAAGCGCTAACAGAAAGATAACCAACATTGGACTGTTTACCTCTACATGGCCTGGCTTATGACCGAATCATTCCAACCCTTTGCACCGCAACTGAGAGCATAATACCCCATCAAAATAAATTCCATGCATCAGCGTGGGTGAATACAATTCAGTTATTGCACCCATCCCCAACGGATGCTAGTATTTGTTGTCCAATAATCCGGGAGTCACACTTTTAGATTATAGGTGCACATATTAATAGTGCGCTTAAGCGCCGCATAACGGGTTTCGATAAAGAGGGAAAACGTTAATACTGACTGTTCAAAGGAAGCGGGTATATGACAGAACAAATAAAATCGATTATCAAAGACATACGTATCGACCAAGTAACAGAAGCTACGCGGGCTCTTGAAGCGGCGGCTAGGCTGACCGGCCTGGATGACGCAAGCAAAACAGAGTTGGCGGCAGGCCTCGCGGCCCTTTTCTACCACGATCTTCATGGAAAAACAGGCCTTATACGCTTGGCCTCCCAAGCAGAAGATATTATCGCCTCGCTCGGCACGGCGGTTCTCCCGTTCCTTATAGGGGAACTTGCCTTGGCCGACGCTGAATCAGCGGCACACTTCGGCCGGGTAATTGCCCGGAGCAAGGCGGCGGCAGTGAAACCGGTGATGGATGCTATCAATAGCCACCGCGGCGACGATTACGCGATGATGAATCTTATCGCCACCATTTCCTGCTTCAAGGATCCGGCCGCGCTCGAGGCGATACCGGAAATACTGGTGGCATCAAAGGGAAAAAACGAACGTCTGCGCGCCGAAGCGCTATATGCGGCGGGCCGCTTGGTTCGGAACCTTGGCTCGGACCGGTTCGACGACACCTTGCGTCTCAAAATGTTCGATACCTGTTTTGAAGCGTTGAAAGACAAGAATCCCCTCGTGCGGCGCAACGCCGTCGCTTCGCTGGGAAAAATCGCTGAAAAAGGAATGCTGACGCCGGATCAGGAACGGAAAGTGCGGGACAAATTCAAGGGGCTGCTCGGTATTGACGGCGCCCACAATTGGGATAACGCCTACATCGTCCGTCAGCAGGCCCAGCAGTTCTTCAAGTTTTTGAAAGAGGACGGCAAAGCCCACAACCGTTATCACCAGACCTTCAGGATTCTGGAAAAAAGGGAGCTTTGCCCCGACACCTACTATTATTCCATTGATGCGCCGTTGATCGCCCACAAACTCGTGGCGGGCCAGTTCATTATCATCCGCGCCAATGAACACGGCGAACGGATACCGCTCTCCATTGCCGGTTGGGACGCCGAAAAGGGAACCATTAACGTCATCATCATGTCCGCCGGGCGCAGCTCGCGCGAGATTAACATGATGAACGTGGGAGACCGCCTGGCCGATGTGGTCGGTCCGCTGGGTCAACACAGCCATGTAAAAAAGCACGACGGCGTCTGCGTGGTCATCGGTGGCGGCTACGGCACCGGCGCGGTGTTGCCAACCGCCCGCGCCCTGAAAAAGGCCGGCAACAAGGTGTACGGCATCGTGGGCGCGCGCAATGAGAAATTGCTTATAATGGAAGATGAATTGAAGCAGGTGTGCGATGAAGTGCTGGTCACCACCAATGACGGCACCAAAGGAATACAAGGCTTCGTCACCCACGCCATGGAAGCGATCATGAAACGGGGAGAAAAGATTTCCCACGTGCTTGCCATCGGCCCGGTGCCGATGATGATGGCCGTGGCGAACATGACGAAACCGCTTGGCATCGAGACCTTCGTCTCCCTCAACGCCATCATGGTGGATGGCACCGGCATGTGCGGCGCTTGCCGCGTCTCGGTGGGGGGCAAAACGAAGTTCGCCTGCTTCCACGGCCCGGATTTCAACGGCCACGAGGTGGACTTCGACCAACTCATGAAGCGGCAAAAGATGTTCGTCGCAAAAGAAAAACTGGCCCTCGAGGCAATGGGGAAATAAGGGAGACACGACCATGGCAGATTTAAATTCAAAAGAAAGAATGGCGATTCCGTTTGTCCACATGCCGCTGAACCCCGGCGAAAAACGGATACATAATTTTCTGGAGGTTCCCATCGGCTACACCGCCGAACAGGCGATGCAAGAAGCCAGGCGATGCATCCAGTGCAAAAAGCCGGGCTGTATCGGCGGCTGCCCGGTCGGCATCAACATCCCGGCGTTCCTCGAACTGATCGAAGACGGCAAATTCGCGGAGGCGGCCAAGAAGATACGCGAAACCAACTTCCTCCCGGCTGCCTGTGGCCGCGTGTGCCCGCAGGATAAGCAGTGCCAAGCGGTCTGCGTAGTCGGCAAAAAAAGCGATCCGGTCGGCATCGGCAACCTCGAGCGCTTCGCCGCCGACTGGGAACGGACGCACGGCACCTTCACGGCCCCGGTCATCCCGGCACCCACCGGCAAGCGGGTGGCGGTCATCGGCTCCGGCCCGGCCGGCCTCACCGCCGCCTACGAACTCCGTATGCGCGGCCACGAGGTGATTGTATTTGAAGCTTTCCACCGCGGGGGTGGCGTCATGGTCTACGGCATTCCGCGTTTCCGCCTGCCGCTCGAAATTATCGATGAAGATATCAAAATGCTCGAAAACATGGGCGTGCAGTTCGTATACGACATGATTATCGGCAACGTGCTTTCGCTGGACGATCTGCTGGTGACCGAGAAGTTCGACGCGCTCTTTATCGGCACCGGCGCCGGCCTCCCCAAGATGCTCGGCATCCCCGGCGAGAACAGCAACGGCGTCTACAGCGCCAACGAATATCTCACCCGGATCTACTTGATGCAGGCGAACGATTTCCCGCGCTATATCACCCCGATAGAACAGGGAAAACGCGTGGGAGTCATCGGCGCGGGCAATACCGCGATGGATACGCTCCGCACCGCCAAGCGGATGGGCAGCGACGTAACCTGCTATTACCGCCGCACCCGCGACGAGGCCCCGGCACGCACCGAGGAAGTGGAACACGCCGAACAAGAATTCCTCAACTGGAAGTGGCTGCACAACCCGGTTGAGATCATCGCCGACGCGAATAACAACGTGAAGGCCATCAAATGCGAGAAAATGAAACTCTCCGAGCCGGACTCGTCAGGCCGCCGCAAACCGGTTGGCACCGGTGAATTCGTCACCGATGAGATCGACACCATCGTTTTCTCGCTCGGTTGCGATGTGAACCCGATCATCCCGGCGACCGACAAGGAAATACGGATCAACAAGTGGGGCATCGTGATGGTGGACAGGGAAACCAACATGACCACCAAGGAGAAGGTTTTCGCTGGCGGCGACGTGGTCACCGGCGGTTCAACCGTCATCTTGGCAATGGGTCAGGCCAAAACCGCCGCCCTGAACATGCACAAGTACCTGGTTGGCGAAATCAAATGGGATGTCAGCAAAATCCCAACCGATCCCAACGCTCCCGGTATTGTTTGGGAAGGCAAAAACAAGTAAGCCTAAGCCGTCGTTTATTACATCCCCCCGCTGACGCCCGTCAGCGGGTTTTTTTTGCGCCTTTACTTGAACCGTGCGCGTGGTAACGTCAAGAATTTTGTGTCACGAGGAAAGGGGTAATGGTTCCCTGTTTTTTGTTTTCATAGGTAAACACCGCGAATAGTATCCGTTCGATGCTGGTTTTGTCGCTGAACACTCCC
>JAHFEK010000015.1 GCA_023248495.1 Nitrospinales bacterium | reverse complement strand
ACCGATCCGCCGAATGTCCACCGAAGCGGGTCCATCGCCGGGAAGCAGCTTCCGATCCATCAGCCGCACCACGCCATCGGTAACGGGCTCCTTACCCAAGCATACATCGATAAAGGCGGTTTTTCCCGCCACGCGGGAACCGAGAATGATCGCAATCCCCTTCCGCGGCAAATGAAAATTAATGTTATTGAAGACGTTTGTCCCCACGTAAAAGCTGACGTTTTCAAGCCGTATCATTGCATCATGTACCAGACGAGCGAAATAACCATGTTAATGATGAACGTGGAAATGAACGCGGTAACGATGGCCTTGCTGGTCCTCTGGGGTATCTCGGTCACCGATTTTTTAACGTTGGATCCCTGATGAATGCAGATAATGGCGACGGCCATTCCCAGCACCCCCCCTTTTAAAACGCTGATGAAAAGATCGCTGGCGTGCAACGAATCCACAAACAGATTCATCATCCTCTGCATGTCGATTCCCCGCTGGAAGGAAGAGATGATGAACCACGAAAAAAACGTCATGATGGCGAAATAGCCGTTGAGCAGAATCCCCGCCACGGTGAGGCCGATTACGCGCGGCACATAGAAATACTGCGCAATGTCGATGCCCATCGCCGCCAGCGCTTCATGGTGCCTCTTCACCCGCATGGTTCCCAACTCAACCGTGATGGCGCTGCCCGAACGCCCCACTAAAATGAGCGCGGTAAACACCGGCGCCATCTCCTTGGTTAACAGGCTGGAAACAATGCCCATGAGGAACGGGGAACTCTGAAAACCGGGGGCGAAGGTCATCATCTGCACCAACACGACGCCGCCGATAACCACCGCGATGATGCTCACCACCCCCACGGCGTCAATGCCGGAAAAAATGATCTGGTGGATCGTGAGGTTTTTTACATACCGCCGCTGATTCCCCCTCAGGGCGCGGAGCCCTATCCAGAACTCCATAAACAGGTAGGCCAGTTGCCGCCAATAGGCGAACAGCCGAAGCCGGCCATCCAGATAGCGCTCAAGCGGGGTAAGCTCGCGCTCCTGTTGCGCCAGCCCCGCGGCCGGCACGGCCATTTCTTTGCTCACCTGATTTCCCCTCCGGTTATCCCAATCATAATAAATCAGATGGGACATTAAAAACAGGAGGAGAATTCCGCATCACCTTATCCAATCTCGGCGTGGCGTGCGCAAAAAACGGCGCAAAGAAATATTGACTAACCAAGCGGGATATATATAATGTCCACTTACTTGGAAGGCGGGAGTAACTCAGTGGTAGAGTGCAACCTTGCCAAGGTTGAGGTCGCGAGTTCGAATCTCGTCTCCCGCTCCATTTTTCCGGCGATTCCCCTTTTAAAATCAAAGGGATCGTTTTTTGCGCTCCCTCAAATACCCAGCCTGAACCATATCCAAACTGGCGTTAAGGCCGCCGTTAACACGACTTGATCGGTCATTTTTTAAAGAGAACAGGTACGGTTGATGAGCTGCGGCGCGGTGAATAATCCGGGATAGAATAAGGCGATGGAGCAATGGGATTCCGAACAAATATTTTTTTGCAGCCGCGATTTTTATGGCTGTCTCATCCGCGAAATTCCCTTAGCCGCCACTTCCATCGACGTTGAAGCGTACATCTTCGAACTGGACGAACTTGGCAACCGTTTAATCGAAGAGCTGTGCCGCGCGGCGGCGCGGGGCGTGGCGGTGCGGGTGTTGCTGGATGGCGTCGGTTGCCGCCACACGGCGGAAAAGCTGACGGCACGCTTCAGCGGCACGGCGGTTACTATCCGCGTGTACCATCCGGTGCGCTGGTGGAGCGTCTTCGCGTTTGCGCGCAATCTCAACCGGCGCAATCACCGGAAGATCTGGCTTTTTGATTCGCGCGCGGCGTATGTGGGGAGCATGAACATCGCGCAAAACGACTGGACCGATTACGGCATCCGCGTGGAAGGAAAACCGGTCGCGCTGCTCAAGCAGGCTTTTGTAAAATGCTGGCTAGGGCATGCCCGGTGGAAACAGCTTGCGCGGCCTTTCGTGCTGCGCCGCAGGGTGCCGTACCAAAAAGGGAAATGGATCCGGCTGAACGACACGTTGCTGAAACGCCGGCGGAATTACCGTCTCCTGCTTCAGCAATCCCGCAATGCCACGAGCCGCATTTGGCTGGCCAGCGCGTACTTCGTGCCACGGCTGGGCCTGGTTCGCGCGTTGTGCGCGGCGGCACGGCGCGGGGTGGATGTGCGGATCATGGTGCCAAAAAACTCCGACGTGTTTTTTATGCCGTGGATCGCGTCAACATTTTATCTCGGCCTGCTGAACGCCGGGGTAAAAATTTACGAGTACCTCCCGCATTTCTATCACGCCAAAGCGCAGGTGATAGACGATTGGGCAAGCCTGGGATCGACCAACCTGAACTACCGCTCGCTGCTGCACGACCTGGAGGCGGATGTCATCGTCACGCTTCCGGAAAACCGCCGGCTGCTGGAAGCGGCACTGGTGCGCGGCTTCGAGGATTCAAAGGTTGTTACCGTGGAATCGCTGAAGGATACCCCGTGGTTTCAGGCCATCGCCTCCAAGCTGTTTTTGCTGTTCAAGCATTTGATGTAGGAATCAAACCGATCCGCATATTAGATATAATTAACTATAATTAGGTTATTTATATATCTAATTTATATAGTGTTAAGCTATTTTAATGCTTATTTAATATTATTATTTATTAATTTAATATATTTCTTTATCTTTTTAAATTATTTATAATTCTTTTGATATATATTTGATTATATTATGCATATATTTGATTTATTTATTATATATGATAAAGGAGTTTTCTAACACGAAGGGCACAAATAAAGAAGGACAAAAAACAGAAAATTTGGTTTGGATTATCAGGGAGAGGCGGGCCACCTGTCACCCTGAGCCGCAGGCGAAGGATCTCTTTCCGGAAAGGGATTCTTCGCGGAGTTTACAGTGAGCGCAACGAACGTGCCCAAAATTACCGAACGCGGCAAAAAGCGGAATGGCGGATCAGATGCGCATCGGCATGATGATGGAGAGGTAATCGTCATCGTCCGTCGGTTTCACCAGAACGGCATCGAGCTGCCCTTCCATCCTGAAGATCACGTTCTCGCTGGCGATATGCGCCAGCGTTTCTATCACGTAAGCGCTGTTGAGGCCGACCCGCAACGGTTCGCCCTTGTATTCCACTTCCAGTTCTTCGTGCGCTTCGCCCACATCCGAGACTTCGCAGAATATTTCCAGCTTCCCTTTTTTAAAGCTGAAGTTCACCAGCCGGGATTTCTCGTCCGCCACGGTCGCCACGCGCTTGATCGCCTGGCGGGCCTTTTCAATATTGATGACCGCCTCTTTGGTGTTTTTCCGTGGAATAACCTGTTCGTAGTTCGGGAACGCCCCTTCCACCTCGCGGCTAAAAAAGATCAGCCCCCCCTTTTTGAAAAAGACGCGGTTGTCGGCGCGCACGATTTGCAGGGTACCTTCCTCTTCGTCGAGCAACTTCACTATTTCCATCACCGCTTTGCGGGCGATGATGACCGTGCTGGTCTCTTTCAGCGGCAGTTCGACCGCGCGGTTGACGTAGGAAAGACGATGCCCGTCGGTGGCCACCACGCGGACGCCGGTCGGGAACAGCTCCAGGTGGATGCCGTTGAGCGTCATGCGGCTTTCGTTTTGGCTGACGGCGTAAACGGTCTTTTTCAGCATATCCTTGAACATCTCCGTATCAAGGGAGATGAGCTTGTCCATCGGCAGTTTCGGTTCTTCGGGAAATTCCTCGGCATCGATGGTGGCGAGCTTGAAAGCCGACTTGCCGCAGGTGACTTCGCAGCGGCCGGGACCGGCAAAGCGGAAGGAGACCTCTTCGTCGGGAAGCTGCCGGACAATATCAAACAGGCGCCGGCCTTGTAAAGCGACGGATCCCGGCTCGGTGATGGCGGCGATATATGTGCCTTTGAGGCCGATATCGAAATCGGTGGCAAACACCTCGACCCCTTCTTTGGTGGTTCTAAAAAGGACGTGGCTCAAAATCTGGTTTTTGGGGCTAAGGAAACCCTGTACCCTTTGCAGACATCGCAGCAGTTCGCTCTGCTTAATCCTGAATTCCATGTCCTCGGCACCTTTCACTTAGAGAGTTGTTCGCCTTTGCGTTTCAACTGAATGTGATAACGTATGTAAGTCTATGAAAACTAGCATAGATATGTTTCTATGTCAATAACAGCGTTAGTTTTTCGGATTTTCGGTCATTCTCAAGCTACAGCCGAAAAATCCCTTTCGGAGATAAATAGGGGGGGAAGAGATCCTTCGGTCGCTAAAGCTCCCTCAGGATGACCGGTGTACAGGCTCAACATGAAACGGAGAAGCGGCGCAGCCAGAGTTCCAGCGAAAAAAGCATGAAGAGCCGACGCGAATAATCGCCCCGCCCCGCCAGATGCCGCGTCACCATCCGTTCCACCGCATGAATATCCATCACATCGCGCAGGCGAGCGGTGGGGCCGCAGAGCGTTTCGCGCAGCGGGCCGGCAAGCTCGTGGCGGAACCACCCTTCGACCGGCGTTTCAAAGCCGATTTTTTTCCGCCGGGCGATGGCGGCGGGAAGGCGGCGTTCCGCCAGTTGTTTGAGCAGCAGTTTTTGCCGCAGGCCCGCCACCTTGAAAGAAGGGGGAAGCGATTCGGCGAACGCGGCGAGTTCCGCATCCAGCAACGGCACCCGCACCTCGAGGCCGTGCGCCATCGCCGCCTTGTCGGTGTACAGCAACAGGTCGTCGGGCAGCTGTGTGCGGGCGTCCCAATACAGCGCCTTCGACAATGAATCCTTCCCCGCCAGTTCGGCGCGGTATGGCGAGAGGTGTTCCCGATATGAATCGGCGATACCGGTCAGGGCCATCCGCTCTTCCGGCGCAAAAAGCCAACGGACGGCGCAATAACGCGCTTCGTCGTCCGGTTCGGCGGCCATTGCCGCCGCTTTCCGCAGCCTTTCCCCAACGGGCAGGGCGGCGATCACGCCGGGGATGAACGGCGGCAGCCAGGCGATATTGGCCCGCAACGATTCGGCGAGATGACGCCGATAACCGCCCCACAGCTCATCGGCCCCCTGGCCGGAAAGAACCACTTTGTGGGTGCGGGCGATCTGTTCGCTCAACAAGAAAAGCGGCACGGCGGATGTGGTGGCGGTCGGCTCTTCAAGATGCCCGGCAAGCCGCTCCATCAGCGCCATGAAATCGCGCGGGGCCACCGTCACCGCCTCGTGGGCCAGCCCCAGCAAAGCGGCGGTTTCGGCGGCGGCCTTCAACTCGTTTTTTTCAAAGTCCCCCTCAAAGCCAACGGTGAACGCGGTCATTTTTGAGGAGGCATGATCGACGGCGAAGGAGGCGACCAACGCCGAATCGATTCCGCCGCTTAAGAGCACTCCCACCGGCACATCGGCCGCCATTTGGCGGCGCACCGCGTCATTCGTCAACCGTTGCAGCCGCTCCAGCGCATCGGCGCGGTTGCCATCCCATGGGGCGGCGGGAAGCGGCGCGTACCGTGCCTCGCGCGCCTCGCCGTTGGCGTCCACCGTCAGGAAATGGCCGGGCCGCAGTTTGGCGATTCCCTCGAACGGCGTGAGCGGCGCGGGGAAATAGCGCCACTCCAACGCCGCCGCCAATCCCGCTCGTGAAAGGTGCGCCAGCCCCGGCTCGGCCGTGAGGAGCGCCTTCATCTCGGACGCGAAATAAAATGCGCCGCCGCTTTGTGCGTGATAGAGCGGCTTCACCCCAAAAACGTCGCGCGCCAGATAAAGCCGCCGCGAGGCGCGATCATAAATCGCCACGGCGAAAATGCCGTTGAGCTTTTCAAAGCAGCCCGTCCCCCACTTGGCGAAGGCCGCGAGGAACACCTCGGTATCGGATGAAGTGTGAAAACGGTGATCGGCGTCGAGTTGCCGCTTCAACTCGCGGTAGTTGTACAGTTCGCCGTTATAGCTGATGACGTAGCGGCCGCACCCGGAAACCATCGGTTGCGCCCCGGTGACCGGATCGATGATGGCAAGCCGCCGGTGTCCGAGACCGACGCCCCCTTCAGCCCACACCCCTTTGCCGTCCGGCCCGCGATGGCCCAGCGTGGCGGTCATCCGCGCAAGGCGGTCATCACCCCCCGCGCGGGGGACGTGGTCATAAAAACCGGCTATTCCGCACACTCGTCATGTTCCCCCGAGAAGGTTTGCGCAAATAATAACACACCAACCGGGGGATATTTATTTCGCCACTCCTGTCATCATAAGCACATTCGCTACGCTCAGTGTAAACTCCGCGAAGTATCTCATTCCGGAAAGAGATTCTTCACTGCGTTCACCCTTAAAAGGCGCTACCACGGCGGTTTGTACGCGGCTGGCTTCGCAGGCTCCGCCGCCGCATTTTTTTCCGCCGCTCCTTCTGAATGATCAAAAGGGCCATCCCTTCTTTTCCCCTTGCGCCGCCCCGCGCTTTTTCGTGTAATAGCCGTACATGGAAGAATTTAATCCGCTCAACGTGCTGGTATCGTTTCCCTATGGGGTCGCGGTTTTCGCCCAAAACCTCGCGCCGGTGTTCATGAATCCGGCCTTCCGTGAAACCTTCGGCGTGCCCGCAGGCGGGGCGCTCCGCGCGCCGGAGCTTTTTGCCAGCCGCGCGCCGGAGGTGACCGCGCATATCGAACGGCTGTTCCGGGAAGGAATGAGCTACCTCAACCACGATTTCCCGCTGACAGACGGCGAAAATAAGCGGACTATCGCCCTTGCCGTCCACACCATCGATTACGGACGGCACGTGACCGGCGCCTGCGTGGTGGCGCAGGACACGCCGGGGAAAAAAGAGCTGCACCGCGAATTTGAAAAGGAAGAAAAGATGGCGATGCTCTCCATGATCACCGCCGGGCTGGCCCACGAGATCAAGAATCCCCTAAGCGGCATTCGCGGCGCGGCGCAGCTTATGGGCAAAGAAAACGAATCGCTGGCCGAATACTGCTCGCTCATCATCAACGAAACCGACCGGATCAACAGCCTCGTGACCGAACTGATGGACATGGGACGCGGGCGGAAACTGGTGATGGAAACGACCAACATTCATCGGCTGCTCGACGACATCATCCATCTGCAACTGGCGGTCTTTAAAAGAAAAAAAATCGAACTGGTGCGCGATTACGATCCCTCGCTGCCGCCCATCAGCATCGACCCCGGCAGGATTAAGCAAACTATTCTTAATCTGGTGAAAAACGCGGTGGAGGCCGCCAGCGGCGGCGGCGTTTTGCGGATACGGACGCGCACGGCGCTCGATCCGACCGCCACCATTAACCCGCGCCAGAAGAGAGGCATGATGATGGCGGTGGAAATCGTGGATGACGGCAAAGGCATTTCCCCGGCGGCGGCCAAGAACCTCTTCACCCCGTTCAATACCACCAAAACGCACGGCACCGGGCTGGGGTTGGTGCTCTCGCTGAAAATCGCGCGCGACCACGGCGGAGCGCTGACGCTGCAAAACAACCCCGGCGGACGGGGCGCGACCGCGCGGCTGCTGCTCCCCCTCGGCTAAGCTCCCGCTTTCTTCCTTTACCCCCAACGGGAAAATGCGCTAAAGTGTGGATTGTAAAATGGCAACCTCGAACATGGAGTTGAATAACAGGTGAACGAAACCCAGAACGCCTCGATGATGCCGAAGCTGGAGTGGGATGAGATTTTCGCCACTGGCATCGACCGGTTCGACGATCAGCACAAGGTACTGTTCGGTTTTATAAACGTCCTGCGCACCAACACGGTGGGCAAGAGGAACAAAGAGGTTGTTAATGAAGTGGTCGATTCCCTGCTGAGCTACACCATGACCCATTTCCTGGAAGAGGAGATCACGCTCTGCCGGCTGGAATTCCCGGGATTCGCCGATCACAAATCCGAACATGACCAGTTCCTGATGGCCGTACGCGACCTTTACATCCGGTTCAAAGCCGGGAAAGGCGAAAGCAGGATTATCGCCGCCGAAATCATCACGGTGGTTTCAGAATGGCTGCAAGGACACATCCTGGTAAAAGATAAGGCGTATGGCGAATTCCTTCTCCAACATCACTTTACGCCCGACATGGTAAAATAGCCCGCGCCAAGAATCACCCCCGCTTGCCGTTCTGGATGTGGTTCCGCGCTCTCGTAAATGACAGGCGCTTATTTCTTTCCCAACTCCCTCGTGAGCCAAAGCTCCTCGATACGGTACATGTGCACGTTGTCGTGCAGCAACAGGTGGCGCGCCATGAGATACGGCGTGTAATTGTCGTATTCGGGATGTTTGGCCTTCTTGCGCCACTCTTTCTTCTTCAGTTGCCGCAACATGCCGGTGAATTTCTTCCGCTCCGCCGCGAACTTCCTCAAGGATTCCTTCAAGCCGAGCTTCATCAATTCGTCCGGCGGCGTCGACTTGCCGGGAACGTACGGCGCGAACTCCGGGGTTTTTTCCGTCATGAAGCGGTGGAGCCGCTTGTTTATCATCTCCTGAACCTGCGCCAGATGGACGGCGTGCTCGTGGATGCACCACTTGCCCGCAATGCGATGCTCTTTCAGCCGCGCGGCCGGCACGGCGGCCATCAAATCGCGCAGCAGCGCGGGCGAGCGTTCAAGGCCGTTCAGTATTTTTTTGATTTCCATTGTGTCACCTCAAATGGTTATATCGCGCACTGTGCGCCCGCCGCTCATTTCAAATGCAGCGGCACGCTGGTGGAGACCACGCCCGACCTGAAAAGCAGCCGCGTCTTGATTAGAAACGCCGTCTGGTTGTGCAGCAGGTGCTCCCACCAGCGCGATGGCACGAACTCCGGCAGGATCACCGTTATCACGCCGTCCTTGTAGTCTTTCCGCACCTCGTCGATATAATCCAATAACGGCTCGATCACCGAGCGGTATGGCGAGTCGAGCACAAGGATCGGCACCCCCATGCCATAGTTGCGCCATGCTTCCTGGGTGATGGATGTCTGCCGCTCATCAAGGCGCACATAGATCGCCACCACGTCATCCGAAATGGCGCGGGCATAGCGGATGGCGTTCAGCACCGGACGATTCACGCCGCTGATCGGGATAATGACCGAATGGTGGCCATACTGCGTATTGCTATTGCTTTCGGCCACCGAGGCCGAGCTCCCATCCAAGGCCAGTTGAGAAGCGATGCGGCGGTAATGCCGCTTGATGGAGAGCATGAAGGAAATGATCAACGGAATGGCAAACAGCACGATCCATGCGCCATGCATGAATTTGGACCAGGCAACCACCCCCAGCACCACTGCGGTGACAACGGCCCCGGTGCCGTTCATCGCCGCCGCCCACCACCAGCCGCTCTCGCGCGTCCGCAGCCAGTGGGCCACCATGCCGGCCTGCGAGAGCGAGAAAGCCACGAACACCCCCACGGTATAAAGAGGGATCATCGCGTGCGTATCGCCCCGGAACATCAGGATCAGCGCCCCGGCGAAAAGCGACAGCAGCAGTATCCCGTTGGAATAGACCAGCCGGTCGCCTTGGCTCATCAACTGGCGCGGCAGGTAGTAGTCCTGCGCCATGATGGAGCTGAGGCGGGGAAAATCGGCGAAGGCGGTGTTCGCCGCCAGCACCAATATCATGAAGGTGGCGAACTGGAGCGCGTAAAACATCACGCCGCCGCCAAACACCTTTACCGCCAGTTGCGAAAGCACGGTCACTTCATGTTTGGGCATTATCCCCGCCTGATGCACGAGGTAGGTGATGCCTATGAAAAAGAACGCAAGCAGCGCGGCCATCCACATCAGGGTAAGTGACGCGTTTTTCGCTTCGGGGGCTTTGAACGCGCGCACACCGTTGGCCACCGCCTCGATGCCGGTGAGGGCCGTGCAGCCGGAAGAAAAGGCGCGCAGGATGAGCAGCAGTGGCAGAGCCTCCAACGCCGGTGAAAACGCGGGCTCCGGCTGCGCCAGCCCGCCGGAAGCATGCTGGAAAAGACCGAATACAATCAACAGCGCCAGCGCCCCGATGAAGAAAAACACCGGAAAGGAGAAAAGAAGCCCCGATTCCCGCACACCTCGCAAATTCACCACGGCGATGAACACCAGCGCGGCAAAACATATCTCCACAGTGTACGGGTGAAGCTCGGGAACCGCGGAGGTGATGGCCGCCACGCCGGCGGAAATGGATACTGTCACCGTCAGCACGTAGTCGATCATCAACGCCGCTCCCGCCGTCAGGCCGAAGCCCTCCCCCAAATTCTCGTGCGCCACGATGTAGGCCCCGCCGCCCGTGGGATAAGCGCGGATCGTTTGCATATACGAAACCGCCACCACCGCGATCAACAGAACGATGGCCAGCGCCACCGGCAGCGAATAACGGGTAAGGGCGATGCCCCCCAGAACAAGCGGCAGCAGCATCTCCTCGGTGGCGTATGCGACCGACGACAGCGCGTCAGACGAGAAAACCGCCAGCCCCGTCGCGGTGCCAAGCCGTTCATGCTTCTCGCGCGCGGATTCGAGCGGCTGCCCGATAAGAATCGTTTTCCAGGACATCGGTTCTCCTTATTTACGCCCACCACCGCCAGAAAGCGATAACGAGCAGCACTACAAATACCAGAGTAAGGTTCATATACGCCATAAAATAAAACGCTTTTTGCGAGACGGTTTTGGGGGGCTTGCGTGTTTCATCATACGCGCCGGGCACCGGCAGACCGGCGAGTTTTTCCGCCCCGTGGGGGGCTTTTGCCAGCGCGGAGGTGAGATCCATTCCAGCCTGATGGCGGAAATGTTTTCCCCCTTTCCAGCGGAATAAGTTGCTCACATCGTATACTTTGCCGCTATACGCGATAAATGCGGGGCGTTCCTCGTTGCCATCAAAGGCCGACAACACCTCGGGGGCGAAAACACCGTCGGATGGATGCTCCGCATCAAGCAAACCTTTTCTCAACTTCGGCCCCACAACCTTGACCACAAAAAACGCCGTGCCGATCATCACCAAGTAGATGGATATCTTCACGCCAAGCAAAACGCCCCATCGGCCGTCGACAAACGTATGCCAGCCATTCACCCGGCCCAACGTGAGGCACAGCCCGGAAAGACCCACCACCGCCATCGATACCGCCCCCAGCCGCACCTCGGCGGGGGGCAGCCCCTTCTCGGCATAGCGGGGACGGAGGATGATGTGCACGTAGAGAATGGTGCCAAACCAAAAAAAGGCCGCCGTCACATGCAGAAAACCGATGACCGCGCGCACGGTTTTGCCAAGCGGCAGCAGCGGCGATACAGGGACGACGGGCCACCGATACCCGCCGGCTTTGAACGAAAACCCGGTGACGTTCAGCTCGCCGCCACCGGGATCAAGATGACAGGCGATGCAGGGCTGGGCCGTATCCCGGGCGTGATCCGGGGTGGCGCGGGCGGCGGGCACGAAGAACGCGGCGATCGGCATAAAAAGCAGCGCGGCAATGGCGAAGCGCCTCACCTTGGCCTCTGGCTGGCGATTTTTCAAGCGGGCAATGACGCTCAAAGCTTTCCCCGGTGATTAGCCCATGATTTGGCGTCTTCTTCCAGCGTGTGATGCCAAAACCACCCAATCAGAAATTCGATGACTTGTTGCGGAGAATCCACCCCCCAAATGCAGCTTTTGATTTTATGGCCCAACTCGTTGGACAACTGAGTGTGCATAATCTTGTGCAAATCGTAATCCACCACGCCCGCCGTATACATGATGTTTTCTTCGGACTGAAAATGAAAATCCGCGTATTTTTTAAGCTCCCATAATAAATTCTTTTGGTGCTCCTTGTCATCGCTCCGATTCAGGTCGTCTCCCAATGTATTTATCAACTCGATAAAATGCCGGTGCTGATTATCAATTTTTTCCTGTCCCGTGGCTAAACCCGAATGCCATGTAAGTTTTTCCAAGAAACGATTCCTCCGTCACCCAATTCCATGAAGCCCCGCTCAGCCCGGCATAACAACCGAAAGAACTTATTTTTTCACGTCATTGCATCGCGATAATATATCGCTATTCAATATACGTGTAGAATAGACTGAAAATCAGCTTTTGGCGGCTTTTTTAATGATCCACGCCACGTTCACCCCTTTTCGGCAAAATCGCGATACAAACTCCCCGAACGTCATCAGCGGGCAGTTGGTTAAAATCCCCGCTTCGCTGCAATTGAAGATGCGCCGCTTCAACTCCGGCTGCCATGTGGTGAAGGCCCACCCAAACCACTGTTTCGTGACGGCCATCGATTTTTGCGTTTTGAGCGGCCGCCCGAAGAGATCGCGCTCCTCCACGATCGTATCCCCCGGCTGGTCGAATATCGATTCGGCGGCAAAAGAATCAAAGTGGGTGTCGGCGGCATAGGCGTTGCCGCTGGGGTAGCCGAGATCCTGCCCGATGAACGCTATGGGGTCGGCCCCGCTTTTAAAGGCCAGGTCATACGCCACGGAGAGAACGGAACCGCCCGGTATCAGCGCCCCCACCTGCGGATGGTTGAGGGATATTTTGGCCAACATCGGGATGTCGGGCGCGTGTTTGTTGTAAAAAAAGAATGGCCCCTTCCACTGATCGCGTACCGATGGATGGACGATGGTGGGAGCAATAAGGGTGAGGCCTTTCGTGTCGACCCCCTCGAAAAAATTGGTTGTGTAGAGCTGCGGATCAAGGTTCACCACGATATCGGGAACCATGCCATGCGCCACCAGCGGTTTTAGCGCCGCGTCGCAGGCGACGATAACGCTTTTCCCCCGCGCCGCCGCCAGCAGGCGGACGTTGCGATCCAATGACGGACCGGCCCCCGCCAGCACCGCGGGAACGCCCGCGAAACGCCCAAAGAGTTTCGCCACGCCCGGAAGGGCGGCGATGGCGCCCCGGTTGAGCATGTAGTTATGTTCCCACCGTTCCGACAACAGGGCGATGGTAGCCTGCTTTACCTCATAGAGCCGCCGCTCGTTCAATGTATTTTCAGGCCCCTGCCGGCGAGTGCGCCGGTATACTCCCCCTTGTTGATGGAGAGCGCGCCGTTGACGAACACATAGTCGACCCCTTTCGGGTACGAGAGCGGATTTTCGTACGTTGTGGTATCGGCGATTGTTTCCGGGCGGAACATCACGATGTCCGCCCAAAAGCCTTCGCGCAGCTCGCCGCGCCCCGCGAGGCCGAAGCGGCGGCATGCCATCGTGCTGGTTTTCATGACCGCCTCCTTCATCGACACGAGCTTCCGCCCGTACACGTACTCGGCAAAAAAACGCGGAAAGGTGCCGAAGGTGCGCGGGTGCGGCCGCCCGATGCCAAGCGGGCCGCCGACGGAACGCGCGCCGGCATCCGAGCCGACCATCACGTAGTCCTTGGTCAGGATACGGTCCATGTTTGTATCGTTCATGCAAAAATAGATCGCTTCGACCTCGGTCTTTTCCTCCAGCAAGATGTCGAAGACGAAATCGACCGGATTTTTTCCGGTTCTTTCGGCTCCCCGCGCCACGGACATCCCCTGCATATCGTAATTCTTCGACGTGGCCACTTGCGAGACCATCACGGAGTCCCAGTATTCCGGCTCCGGATGATTGGCAAGAATTTCAGCGCGCATCTTGCCGCGCGCAGCGGGATCTTTAAGGAAGGCGATGGTGCCGTCGCGCCCGCCGTCGAACGCCCAGTCGGGCAGCACCACCTGCAAGCCGGTGTTGCTGGCGATGTAGGGATAGCGGTCGCATTCGATGTCCACCCCTTCCGCGCGGGCGGACTCTATCATGTTGAATACGGTATCCAGCTTGTGCCAATTGTCCTTGCCGGCGGTTTTAAGGTGCGATATCTGGAGCTTCACGCCGGTGCGGCGGGCGATATCGATTACCTCATCGATGGATTCCACGAGGCGCGGCCCCTCGGAGCGGATGTGCGTGGTGAAAAGTTTTCCCGCGTCTGCCACTTCCGCCACCATCTCCACCATCTCTTCCTTGGTGGCGAAACAGGCCGGAGGATAGACGAGGCCAACGCTCATGCCCCCCGCCCCCTGCGCCATGTTCTCGCGGATCATCCGCTTCATGGTCTCCTTCCCCCCGCCCGTGGCCGGCACGTCCTTGCTGCCGAGCACCGAAGCGCGCAGGGTGTTATAGCCGATGAGGCCAACATAGTTGACCGAACTTTTCTTCAGCGCCAGCCGTTGCCAGTATTCGTCAAAGTCTTTCCAATCCAGCGTGAGGCCGAACTGCTCTTTGTACGCCTCGCCGCGTACGCGGAGGATGTCGCCGCCGATGGGGGCGGAGCTGTATCCGCAATTGCCCCCCACCTCGCTGGTCACCCCTTGCCGCAGTTTTCCTTCAGCGGCGGGATCGATGAGCAGGTAGTAGTCCGAGTGCGAATGGACGTCGACAAAACCGGGAAGCGCGCAATAGCCGCGGCCATCCACTTCCACCGCGCCTTTTTCGGCGATATCGCCGATCTTGGCGATCCGCCCGTCTTTGATACCGAGGTCGGCGGCGGCGGAACGGTTCCCCTCGAGTCCGTGAAGGGTGGCGTTCCGTATAACGGCGTCGAACATATCTTCCTTTCCGGTTGGCGGCTAGGGGGTGCCAGACACCCGCGCGCCGCTCAATTGTTCCAAATAAACTTTTCGGTAAAAGCCGTAATTGCGCAGAACTTTTTTAACATATTCCCGCGTTTCAGTGTATGGGATTCTTTCAATGAAAACGGCGGCATCCTCCATCGGGAAGCGGCCTTTCCATTTGGCCACCGGATTGGGCCCCGCGTTGTAGGTGGCCAACGCCAGCGGCAAATCCCCTTTTTCGTTTTTCACGAGGGCCGCCAAGTAGCGGGCGCCAATGGCGATATTCCGCTCCGGTATCTGAAGCTGGTCGGACGTAAAGGATTCGATGCCCAGTTCGCGCGCCATCCGCGCGGCGGTCGGCGGGATGACCTGCATCAGTCCCCGCGCGTCGGCGATGGAAACGATGTCCGGATCAAAAATGCTCTCCTGCCGGATAACGGATAGGATAAGGAACGGGTCGATTTTATTGAGCGCGGCCTCATCGGCCACGGCGCGCCAGTATGCAACGGGAAAAATGAGGAGCGAAAGAAAATCGAGATAGTCCTGCTCAAGGCTTTCTTTCAGGATGGTATCCGCCTCGCGGAACACGCACTGGTAGCACTCCGCGCCATAGTACTGAACCGCCAGCCAGGTGCGGGTTTCCCGCCGGAAGGGGGTCTCGGCCGCCACTATATCCAGCAGGTCGCGCGCGCGGCCGGTGAAGCCGAGCCGGAGCCATGCCACCGCCGCGCCATACGCCCACTCCCCCTTGGGTGATAACGGCGGCTTTTGCGCAAACCGGGCCATTCCGTCGCAGATGCGGGCGGAGGCGGTTTCAGCCAGCCCCCCGCCGGGTGGCGCGGGGAGTTCCTCCGGAAGCCGGTAGCTGATACCGCCGCCATTCGCCAGAAGCGTGTAATACGACAAAGGGTACTTTTTTAGAAGCCGCTCCAGCGGCGCGGAAACGTCGATCCCCCGGATCTGCCGCGAACGGATAATCCAATACAGCGCCATCGGCGCGGCGATGGAATTCTCGTCACGGTCCGCCAGCCGTTGAAACGCCGTTTCCGCCGCGGCGAAATCGCCATCCATATAGTGGAGCCAACCGGCATACCACAACGCCATTTCCGCCGAGGGCGAGGCGGGATACACCGCCGCTACCCGCTCGAATTTCTTTATCGCCTCGGCGCGGCGGCCGGCGGTTTCGTCCAACCGACCCAACATGTAGACGGCTGGCGCGGCGACATCCGCATAGGGGGAATCCTTCAGTATTTTATTGAGCAGCTCGGCGGTTTTGGCGTTTTCGTCGCGGTTCCAGCTGATCCGCGCGGCGCGGTAAAGCGCCTCGCCGCGCAGCTTGGGCCCGGCGGCGCGGGCCGCGTGGTTGTAGGCCTCCACGGCGCCATCCTTGTTTCCCAGACGCTCCATCGCCCGCCCGGCGTGTAAATAAAGTTCGGCGCGGTGTCCAGGTGTGTAGCTGCTTTTATCAAGGCCGCCTATGTAGGCTGCGGCGTCCTTGTACAGACGGTTCTGCATTAACGCCGCCGCCCGCGCCAGCTTCCTGCCCGCGGGCGCGGGAGGGAAAACCCCGTGGCCCGATTTTTTAAGCCGATCCATCTGTATCTTCGCGTCGGCGGCAAATGGCGCCGCCGGATACTCGAACCATATCTCCGACCACGCGGCGTGGGCTTCCGTAATCTTCCCCTCCGCCTCCATGCACTGCGCTAAAAGCTGGTACACCCGTTCGGGCGTCTTCCATGCTTTCGCGGGCCGCTCTTTGAGCAGTATCTCCGCCTTGGCGTATAGGCCGGTGTCCATCAATGCCTTGGCCTTCATTAACGCGGTTCCTTCCGCCAGCGGCGAATAGGGAAAGCGCGCGCGAAGTTCGTCCGCCGCCACAATAACATGCGCGGACTGGCCGGTGGCGGCATACGCCTCCATGGCATTCCATAACGCCCAGTCCCCCAGCAACGGATCGAGGGCCGCCTCGCGCAGAAGCGGGATTGCTTCGGCGGGCTGTTGCAGCTCCTTGACGGCCAAGCCGCGAATGTAGGCGCGCGCTATTTTGTCCGCGGCCTCTTCCGTGGGAGACAAGGCGTCAAGCGTCTCAATCGCCCGTGAAAAATCCTTTTTCTTCGCCAGCCGTCCCGCCTTTTCCAATGAAGGGGGCTGTGCGCCATTGGATGGTTTTGCGGCGACTACGGCGCCTACCTCGGGGAAAACCTGAATTTCCTGGGCGCCGGGGACAGGTGTCTGCGGCTGGGAATCCGGCATCTCGGTATCGGCCGGCGACTGCGCCCGCGCGGCCGGAGCGAACGCCAGGGCCGCCACGAACAAGAATATCCCCCACCGTCTCATTCTAATAATCCTTTAAAGTAATCCGCGATAAATGCCGCCGCGCCGCCGGTTTTCAGCGTATCGGCGTTTATCCATATTCCCCCGCGCACGGCGGAAAACCAGGTAATCTGCCGTTTGGCGTAGTGGCGCGTCGCCTTTTTAATTTCGGCCGGCAACCGCGCCATGTCCAACGCGCCACGCAGATGCAACGCCGCCTGCCGGTAGCCGACGCTCATCAATGGTTTGCAGTCCGCCGCATAACGCGCCAACAACGCTTTGGTTTCATCCACCAGGCCGCGCGTCAACATCGCGTCCACCCGCTCTTCAATTCTTTGGTAAATGATACCGCGCGGCGCGGTGATGATAAAGAAAACAAAATCGTACGCGGGGAATGCGGGGAGCGCGTCATCTTTCGGCAGCAGCGCGTTTTCGATACCGCGGAGGATGCGGTGCCGGTCATTGGGATGCAACATGGCGGCGCGCGCGGGATCCAGCGTTTGCAAACGCGCATAGAGCCGCGGCAGCGGCATCCGCAGAAGCTCTTCCCGCATTTCGGGATCGGATTGCGCGCCGCCCCGCAGCCCCTCCAGCAGCGCCTTGATATACAGCCCGGTGCCGCCGCAGATGATCGGCGTTTTGCCGCGCGCCACGATCCCGTCGATGGCATCGGCGGCGGCCGCGCGAAAATCGGCGAGGGTGAATGGCTGATCCGGCTCCACCACGTCTATCAAATGGTGCGGCACGGCGCGGCGCATTTCCACGTCCGGCTTGGCGCTGCCGATGTCGCAATGGCGGTACACCTGCACCGAGTCGGCGCTGACGATCTCGCCGTCCAGCAGGCGCGCGGCTTCCACGGCGATGGCGCTTTTTCCCGCGCCGGTGGGGCCACCGATAATGAGCAGGCGCGGTTTTGGCTCAGAGGGCATCAAATTTCCCGTAGATGGCGGTCATCGCGGCGGTATAGGCGCCATCGGAGGCGTAGACCACCAACGGCGGTTTCACCGCTACCCGGTTGCGGCCCCCCTTCACCGCCTCGACCAACACCAGAAACGCATCGTCCCCTTCGCGGCTTTGCGCGTATCGCACGGTACGCGGCGCAAAGTCACGCTGATGGAGGAAGTGCATCAGCTCGGCGCTCCGCTCCGCCAGATGGACAACACAGAACACGCCGCCATCGCGCAGAAGGCAGTACGCGGATGAAATAAGCTCATCCAGCGTGAGCGCCACCTCATGCCGCGCCACCGCTTTGTCGATGTCCGGGTTCGTTCGGCCATCCCCCGCTTTGCGGTATGGCGGATTGCTCACCGCCAAGCCGAATGCGCCGGGAGGAAATAGCGCACCCGCCGCGCGGATATCGGCGTTGATGAAAAGCGCGTGCGGCGCGTTGCCGCGCGCGTGTGAAAGGCCGCTCTTCCTTATATCAATGCCAACGAACGGCGTTGCGGGATAGCTTTTCGCCAACAGCGCGACGAGGATTCCGTTCCCCGTGCCGAGATCCACGGCGCGGGAAACTTTGGAGGGGGGGACGCATGACGTAACAAAATCCGCCAGCAGAAATGGGTCGAGTGAATAGCGGTAGCCCGTCGCGGGCTGGGTAAGGTTATCGGCCACCGTGGTACTGATCCGCGCCGGTCAGGCCTGCGCGTTGATCTTTCCGCCTTTGCCGGTCATGCCCGCTTCCGCCGGCCCTTTTCTTTTGTTATCCACCGCCCTGCCTTTAGAACCGGCCTCCATCGCCTCGCCAGCCGTTGGGCCCGTGGATTCATTGCCGGGGGGCGGCTCCGCTTTTTTTCTGACGGGATACACGCCACCGGCCGCCTGTGCCTTCGCCACACTCTCTGTTGCCATACCCGTATTGTAAGCCCCTATTGCGCGCGAGGCAACCGGCGTTAAATTGCGGTATCATCTGGGCATGGCATACACCATTGAAGCGCAAAACCTCGTCAAGACTTTCACGGTAAACGAATCGGGCAAAGGGCTGCTAGGCGCGGTAAAAGCGCTTTTCAGCACGAAAAAACGGATCGTCCACGCTGTGGAGAACGTCAGCTTTGGCATCCGGCAGGGCGAGTTCGTCGGCTACGTGGGCGAGAACGGCGCGGGAAAAAGCACCACCATAAAAATCCTCACCGGCATCCTCGTCCCCACCGGCGGCGTGGCGCGGGTGAACGGCGTGGTGCCCTACGAAAACCGGCGGGACAACAGCAAAAACATCGGCGTGGTATTCGGCCAACGGACGCAGCTGTGGTGGGATCTGCCGGTGCGCGAGAGTTTTGAAATCCTCCGGGTGATCTACCGCGTGTCGAAAGGGGACTTCGACGCCATGATGGCGCGCCTCACAAAGGGGTTGGGCCTCGACGGCCTGATGGAGATGCCGGTGCGGAAGCTCTCGCTGGGCCAGCGGATGCGGTGCGACATCGCCGCGTCGCTCGTCCATCGCCCCACGGTGCTCTTTCTGGACGAGCCGACTATCGGCCTCGACGTGCTGGCGAAGGAGAATATCCGTTCCTTCCTGCGGGAACTGAACGGAAAGGACGGCACCACCATCATCCTCACCACGCACGACATGAACGACATCGAACAGCTCTGCAAGCGGCTCATCATCCTGGACAAGGGGCGCGTCATCCATGACGGCCCCACCGAAGAGCTGAAAAAAAGATTTCCGCACGATAAGATCATCGAGGTCGATTTCGAAAGCGAGCTGGCATCGCTCCCGCTGGTGCCGGAACTGGAGCCGATACGGCGCGAAGGGAAGAAGATGTGGTTGCGCCACGCGCACGATTCATCCGGGCTGGCGCTGGCCATCGGCAAACTGGCGAGCCTCTACCCGGTGAAAGACCTTTCGGTGCGGGAGCCTTCGGTGGAGATTATCATCCGCTCCATCTACGAAAAAACGGCGGCGCTCCCCGGTTACGCGCCGGTGGAGAAAGCGGCGAAATGAACCTCGCGGTATTCGGCAAGTTCGCCGCCGTGTCGTTCCAGAAGGAGATTACCTACCGCTTCGACTACTTCATGGCGGTGCTCAACGGCTTTCTGTATATCTTCGTCTTCACCGCGCTCTGGCGGGCGCTCTACGCGCAGGGAGCGGGCGCGGGCGGCTTCAGCGCCGCCGGCATCACGGCATACGCGATAATGGCGATGGCGATACGGATTTCGTTTTCGATGGACGACACCACCATTGCGATAAAAGTGCGCGACGGATCCATCGCGACCGACCTCATCCGCCCCGTCTCCTTTTTTATGATGAACATGGCGCAGTGCGCCGGCTTTTCCGCCTTTCACACCTTGGCGCGGGGCGTGCCGATCCTTATTTTCTCCATCTTCCTTTTCAAGGTCGACATTCCGTTCACCGCGCGGGGAACGGCGCTGGGCCTTCTTTCGCTCGTGATGGGCTACCTCATTCTTTTCATGCTCAACTACCTCTTCGGGCTGATCGCCTTTTGGATCATCGAGGTATTCCCCTTCCAACTGATGAAATACGGCCTGCTGAACCTGCTGGGGGGAAGCGTGATACCGGTGGATCTTTTCCCGGCCTCCATGAAGCCGTTCCTCGCGCTGCTGCCGTTTCAACACATCTTCTACACCCCCGCCGCCATACTGATCGGCCACGCCACGCCGGAACGGGCGCTCGTCATGCTCACCGAACAGGCGGCCTGGGTGGGCATTATGGGAGCGGCGAGCCTGCTCTTCTGGAACGCCGCGAAGAGCCGCCTCGTGATCCAGGGGGGGTGATGAAATTATTTGCCCTTCCCCCTGGTGGCGCGGCCACTCTTGTCCGCGATGGCCGCGAAGCGGCCATGGGAAAAAATTAAAAATGGAAACGCTAAAGATTTACGCCACGCTGGCGCTCCTCTCGGTGCGGGCGCGGATGGAATACAAGGCGTCGTTCCTGTTATTCCTCGTTGCCATCTTCTTTTTCTATCTCGCGCAACTGGGGCTGCTGATTGTTGTGCTCGCCCGCTTCAAGGAAATTCACGGCTGGAGAACGGGCGAGATCGCCTTCCTCTTCGGACTGGCCACTTTTTCGCAGGGGTTCACCACCCTCTTCTTTAACGCGCTGGTCAATTTCGACCAAATGCTGATTCAGGGGGAATTCGACCGGACGCTCGTCCGGCCCTTAAGTCCGTTGGGACAGGTGGTGTTCTCCCGCTTCGAGGCCTCCACCGTGGCGCATTTTTTTCTGGGGACGGCGGCTCTGTACTACGGCGCGAAATATTCGGGAATCGAATGGAGCCTGAAAAAGGATCTTTTTCTGCCATTTGTTATCGTGGGGGGCGTGATGATACAAAGCGCCACGCGGCTGGCGGTCTCGGCCGTGGCGTTTTGGACGCTGCGAAACTCTTCGCTGGTTCACATCGTGGTGTTTTCCAGCCGGGAATTCATCCTCTACCCCGTCAGCATTTATAATCACGGAGTGCAGTTCTTCCTGACGTTCCTCTTCCCCATCGCCTTCGTGAACTTCTACCCGGCGCAATACTTTCTGGATAAAACCGGCGAAAATCTTTTCCATCCCGCCTTGCAGATGGCCACGCCGCTTGTGGGCGCCATCCTCTTCGCCCTTTCGCTATACGTCTGGAAACGCGGCATCGGCCACTACCAGTCCAGCGGAAGCTGAAAACAAGATTAATTCAACAACATTCTTTGACTTCTTTGACGAAATCTTCTTTTGCGGCGATAAAAATGCTTTTACTCCCTTGCCCAGAGCTTCTTCAATTACTTTTTTGTCAATTTCAACATCACTATTGAACCGAAGAATTTTCTCCTCTTTGACAGTCCCCTTTTCATCAAAACCCCGAACAATTATTTCAAGTGAGGATTGAACCATGTCTCCCCTCCTCATCCCTTCATGTCCTGACTTAATCAAAACAACTAACAGATCGATAATCGACTTGGCAAACCCTAATCCCTTGGCTGCCAGATCCAAGACAATTAATATTTCAGGACCGCTTTCATGTTCCTCAAATGTATACTTCGCGCCCTGACTGTGTTTGCTTAAATATTGATCAATTAACTTATACGCCTCGGGAGAATGTTGACGATGATAGCAACTACCACGAGTGGCTACTTTTATGCATAAGGGAATGTGATTTCCATCTTTAGCTGCTAATGGCATTTTATTAAGCCTATCTCTGAGTTTGTCTTCCCATATCATGGGATTAATTATACCTATCCCGAAACTGATAGCTACTATATTATCTTAAGAATATTTCCCTATAGAGCAACGGCGGGTCGACTGGGACGGAGCAGCCCTTTTCCTAGGTAGGTACATGCTCTCAGCATGTACTTTTCTCCACGGGAGAAACCCGTCGGCCCACGGGCCGATGTACAGGCTGAGAGCCTGTACATACCCCTGCACATGCAAAGACGATGGTGGCGAGAGTTTTTCCGGTGGGTACATGCTCTCAGCATGTACGTTTCTCCGCAGGAGAAACTTGTCGGCCCGCGGGCCGATATACAGGCTGAGAGCCTGCACCTACCCCGGAGAGTCATGATATTATTTGCCCATGAAGAAGAGGGAGATTCCGCCACGTCATTTAACCATCTCCCGGCGTAAGCTTCCTCACTGGCAAATCGGGAATTCGTGGTGTTTTGTTACCTTCAGAACCCATAATATCCACCTTCTTTCCGATGCGGCACGCGACATCATTAAAGACTCGATACTTTACGATCACGGGAGGCGATATGCCCTTGCCGCCGCCACCGTCATGCCCGACCATGCCCACATCCTGATACTGCCAATCGAAACGTAAGGCCGGTTTTATTCACTTGCCGCAATTACACAAGGTATCAAAGGTTCCACGGCACGGCGCATAAACAAACTTGGCGGCAACACCGGTAAAGTGTGGCAAGCGGAATCTTTCGACCGGATAATCCGGGACGAGGCCGAATGGGGAGAGAAGTACAATTACATCCTTAACAATTCCGTCAAGGCCGAATTGGCTGAAACGCCGGAAGAATATCGCTGGCTGATTACAACACCCGGCGCGCGTTATTAAGGCAAACCTTTCCCCCAGTGGGTACATGCTCTCAGCATGTACTTTTCTCCGCAGGAGAAACCGGTCGGCCCACGGGCCGATGTACAGGCTAAGAGCCTGTACCCGCCCGGAATACAGAAGCCGCTGGGCATAGGCCAATTTTAGTGCTGACAACATCCATCCGCCGGAGCCAAAAAAAGAGATTAAAAATGGTGTTTGACAATCCCGCGGGAATCTATATAATTCTTTTTTCATTTGAGATGGGAATTTAAACATGAAGACGACCTACTTTGCACGTAAAGAAGACTTTAAGGACAGCGACAAGAAGTGGCGCATTGTCGACGCCGACGGGAAATCCCTCGGCCGCATAGCCACCGCGGTCGCCAACGCCCTCCGCGGCAAGGACAAGCCGACCTACACCTCGCACGTTGACACCGGCGATCATGTGATCGTCATCAACGCCGCGAAGGTGAAGCTGACCGGCAAAAAACTTACCGACAAGATTTACTACCACCACACCGGCTATATCGGGCACATGCGCACCGCCACCGCCGGGGAGATGCTAGCCAAACATCCCGACCGCGTCGTTGAAGAAGCGGTTTTCGGCATGTTGCCCAACAACAAGCTGCGGGATCAATTCATGAAAAAGCTTAAGATTTTCGCCGGCGCGGAACATCCGCACGCCGCGCAGCAACCGGAAAAAATGGAGATATGACGAATGGCTAACGCTCAATACGCCACCGGCCGCCGCAAAACCGCGGCTGCCCGCATCTGGCTGCTTGCCGGCACCGGCAAGATCACCGTAAACAAAAAGGGGCTGCATGAATACTTCAAGCGCCCCTCCAGCGAAATGCTGGTGAAGCAGCCGTTGGTGATAGCCGCCAGCGACGCGAAGCTGGATGTACGCGCCACCGTGCGCGGCAGCGGCCTCAATTCGCAGGCCGGCGCGGTTCGCCACGCCATCGCCCGCGCCCTGTGCAAACTGAACCCGGAATTCCGCCGCGCGCTGAAAAAGGCGGGGCTTCTTACCCGCGACAGCCGCATGAAAGAACGCAAAAAATACGGCCAAAAGGGAGCACGCAAACGCTTCCAGTTCTCCAAGCGTTAAGCCGCTCATCCCCGTTCATCACGCCGTTCTCCGATCCACGGAGAACGGCTTTTTTTATTTCAACCGGCGTTGCCACCGATGCGCGGGTTGTTTCATCGTTCAAGGTTCAGGCGAATGCGTTGCCGAGGCTTCAGGCTGGTTGTAAGCGTGCGTGGCGGCGAAAACCGCCCCTAACAGCAACCAGAATACCGCGCCGAAAAACGGCCCTTCCAAAACCACATGCGCGGCGGCGAAAACACCCGCCGCGATAAATCCCAGAAGCACGGCGAACGGCGTCAACCACGCATCGTGATTTTCGGCATTCGAACGCCACACGCGGTAAACGCCGTGAAAAGCCAACGCAAAAAGCGCAAAGAGCGCCGCGGCACCCTCTATTCCCATGCGCCGCAGGACGGTCAGATACGAATTGTGTATGGCATGAAAATCATCCGGTTCCAACAACAATTCCCGCGAATGCCGGCCAAAAATAGGAGCGCCGAAACCGATACCGTAAGGATACTCGGAAAAATCCCACAGAGCCGCGGTGCGAAGCATCGCGCGGGAATCCTCGCTTGCCCACTGCGGCGCGAAAAGGGAGGAAAATTTGAACGTCTTGGCTTGTGGAGTGATAACCAACGACAACATAAATGCCACGATGATGGCGATTAACACTTCCATCCGCACGCGTTTTGCCATTACCGCGATATTGATAGCGGAGATAAGTAAAATTGCCGCCATAGCCGTTTTGCTATAGGCATAAAGAAGCACAACCACAAAGACGGCGGCAACATACGCAACGGCCCCAAAACGAAGTTTCCTTTTGAGGGACAGCAAGCCGGGCATAAAATATGCCGCGCAAATGACATAGTAAAATGAGCTGCGCAGCGAATAATTCTTCTGTTCAAGGGTGGCCGGAAAAGTGCCATACAGGTAATTAAGCATATCGGATCCGAGATTGAATAATGAGCCGGCAAGCATGGCGATGAAAAGCCGATTGACATCCTCCGCGTCCCGCATAAAGGCCAGGGCCGCCACCGTGAACAGCGCATAATAGACGATGGTAAAATCGCGCACCACCGGGCCAAGCGGCCAATAGCGGCACGAAAGCCAAAAGAACACGAGACCTAATCCCGCATACAGGCCCAATGCCAAAAGCACCGGACGGTATTTGCGCCACATGTCCGCGATCCGCGGCGCCGCCGCCATCATCAGAATGAGCAACACCCACTCGGTTATATAAAGGTTTGCGGGGCCTACTTTAAGGGCCGTATAGGCAAAATCGCGATGGCCCAAGGCGAGCAAAAAAATGAACACCTCCAACAACCGGCGCGGCGCGGCAAGCCCCAGCAGTGAAAGGCTGAATAAATACCCGCCGAAAATACCCGCCGCGCCAAAACTTCCCAGCAGATTTCCCGCCAGCAGTAGCAGTGCAACCAAGCCAAACCAGAGCCATTCCCGGTAACGCCACGGCGATAGCGATACGACCGCCCGTTCCCCCAAGTTGATCATCGGCTGAACGAAGCCGCTCATGCACCGATATCCTGCCTCGAAAATGTTCTCACCGCTTTCACCATAACCCCGGCGGTAATAAGGCCGGATACGATAAGCTTGGTTATCAACACACTGGCAGGTAACGACTGCCGAAAGAGCAGCCCCCACCCGTCCATATACGATGTTGGAAAAAGAAAGCGGATTTCTGCGAATAGGGGCGTTTCGCCAAGAGCGTAGAAAATAAAATAGCTGATGACGGTAATGCTCATGACCCAGGCGGGTTCCGGCTTCATAAGCGAAAGCCACGCGGCGATAGCGGCTATCGGCATTAAGGATAGAACCGCCACCGGCGCCACGGCGGCGAATAGCATGACGGCGCCATCCCCTTTTATCATCAGGTTATCACCGGCGAACCCCAGCAACTCGGAATCCAGCACCAGATTTCCGTAACCGGTGAAAATGCATCCGACCGCCAACGTCAGGAGAATAAAGCCGGAAATGGCCGCCAGCAGATACCCGGCCACCACCGCCATTTTAGCGGCGAGCAATTGCCAACGCTCCACCGGCATTAAAAGGGAGGTTTTTATGGTGCCGCGGCTGAATTCCAACGCGAAGACATGGGTTGTCACCGCCACGGTAAGCGGGGGAAAGATAAAAATAAAAGCGAAAAAGAGGGAGAGATAGGTAAAACGAAGTCCATTATAGCGTCCCCGGTCTATTACTTTATGCTCCAGCGGCGCCGCATCGGCAAGCCACCGGATACGCTGTGCCAGCCGTTCCACAAATGAATCTTCCGGCTTGGGTTGCGGAGGCGCGGGGGGCAAAATCTCCGCCGCCGCCGCCGTGCCGATAAAAATATCCATCAGGGAAGATGCGCCGTTGGCGGGAGGGCTAGCGGGAGCCGCCGGTTGATTCCCGTTTTCACACGGGGAAGATGGCATTGGCTTTGGATTGGCCAGACTATGCAACAACGTTCCAAAAAAATTGAAGTTTTTGCGTCCGCCTCCCTTTACGGTACGTTCGTCGACGGGCAATTCCTCCTCGGCGGCCGGATTCAAAATATTTCCCTTGGCCTCCCGCGAAAGGTGCAAAATATTCACCACCATATGCGTGGCGGCGGAATATGCATATACAACCGCCGATCCGCTGTAACGGTTGCTCATCGACGCCGCGTCCGGGGCGACAGTCCCGTTTTTCGCGGCGTAAACTTCGAAGCCGACAAGCATCAACGCAAGATAGAGTGCCGCGACAAGCGGTGCCACCCAAAACACGGGCGCCTTACGCAGTTTTTCGGCCTCGATATGCAGTATTCTTCCAAATCGCATGCGGCTTCCCATTCTCCCTGTTAATCGATTAAACGTCCCGGTTATTATACTGGAGCGGCGGATTCAACGGGTTTTTTTCTGGGTTTTTAAGAGGCCGGATTGCCGCGAAAAACATGCATTGCCTTATACAGCGCCGCTGTTGGAATATACTCGCGTTTGGTGTTTCAGGGCGGGGGATATTTGCGGTATCATAAAAAGAATATGAAAAGGAAGCACCTGTTACCGGAAAACGCTCCTTTAAAGGACATGTGGCTCTCACGGGCAGTCTCTGGCCAGGACGGCACATACCTATCCAGTCCCGCTCGCGCGTCGGAAAAAAGGTAACGGGCCGGGTAATGGCTGAATCGGAGAACCACGTCGTATCGTTTGCCAAAGCGGCCGCCATGCGCGGTCGGACGTTGAAAATCGGAAATCCGCTTATATCCGAAGTGAACGCCGCCGATTTTAGCGGTATTCACGTAAAAAACCTTGGCAAGCAAGTGGGAGAGGCCAATCTCCTCGCCGAAGTGACATTCGAAGCTTCCCCCGGAAGTTGTTTTGGGATTTTGGGGGAAAACGGTTCCGGCAAGACAACTTTGTTGAGGCTTATTGCCGGCTTGGCGTTTCCCACCGCCGGATCCGTCACGGTGTCCGGCAAAAACCCGCATACCGATACGGTGGCGGCGCTGGCCATAATCAGCGGACTCATCGGCATCCCAGCATTTCATCCGCATATCAACGCGCGTGACAACCTCGGCCTTTTTTGGGACGGCGACCGCGCCGCCGACGCCCAACGTGTCATGCGGGTGCTGGATATGGTCGGATTGGCGGACGAAGCCGGCAAAAAGGTTGGGGATTATTCCCGCGGCATGTTGCAACGGCTCGGTGTGGCGCTCGTCATCATGCAAGACCGTCCGCTGGTTATCCTGGATGAGCCGACACAAGGGGTGGACGTTGTGTGGGCGGAAAAACTGTCCGTTATTTTCCGCGAGATGGCGGAAAAAGGGAAACTGCTGCTGATAACAAGCCACGACTTCGATTTCATCACCGGCTTGTGCGGACACATTTTGATATTGGACGGCGGCCGTACCGCCTATCAGGGACGGTTGAAAGACATCGCGGAATTTCCCTACTATTTCCACGTGCGCGCGGAGCCGCGGGAAAAAACGCTGGAAATTGTGAAACAGCTTAATTTCGTGCACAGGGCCGCCCGTGTGGGAGAAGCCCTGGAGCTTACCCTCAAAGCCGAAAATACAAACGCGCTGGTGGCCGCGCTGGTGGCCGCGGGATGCAAAGTGCATGAATGCGCCCTCCGGCATTATTCCGTGGCCGACCTTATCGCCCAGCGCCGGGCGAAGACCGTATAATGTTGAGGTTATGGTGATGGATGCACCTGATTTTTCCGGATTCATTAACGAGTTCGTCGAAGAAGCCGAAGAACATCTACAAACACTCAACACCTGCCTGCTCAATATCGAACAGAGTTCCGCCGCTGGCGCGCCAAACAAGGAAAAAATAGATTCGCTTTTCCGCGCGGCCCATACCGTAAAAGGGTTGGCGGGAATGATGGAGCTTGAGAAAATCGAACGGCTGTGCCATCGGATGGAAGACATCTTTGGTGAAATCCGCCACGGACAAATGCCGATAACTCCCGCAATCATTGAAGCACTTTTCAACGCGGCGGATACATTGGCAAAGCTGATCGCCGCGGTGCGGAAAAACGGCGCCGAGGAAGGGGTGTCAATCGACGCCCCGCTGGAACTCATGGGCAGGGCGCTGGCCGAGGCAAAAACCGCTCAAGCTTCAACCTCCAAAAAGGGCCAGACAAAGAAAAAGAAAAAAATCAATCCGGCGGATTTGGGACTTTCCGGCGACGCCTCCTTGGTGGAGGAAAAAGACCTTGTCATGCTGGAAGATGCCGTAACCGCCGGACTTTGGATTTACGAGCTGAGCAAAGAGTTCACCGGCGGGACACCCCTTGAGAAAATTCAGCGGCTGCCGGTATTTCGCGGCATCGAACAGGCGGGAATGCTCATTGCCTCGCTGCCACCGTTGGAACATATTCCCGCCGCCAGTGGAACCGTGAATTGCCGCTTCATTTTCGGATCCGACCTCCCTCCCGCCAGTGTCCGTGAGATTTTTCTGGATCCCGTGACGATACTAAAAGAAGGGTGGACGGCAACACCGGCCGCCGTCGCCGTGGAACCGGAACCGGAGATACCGGAACAACGGCCCCTTAATGAAGTTCTGGCTCAGTTGGACGAAACGCTGATTCAGGAGTTCATCAAGTCGGCCACCGAACAGTTTAACCAGATCGATCTCGCCATGCTGGAACTGGAACGGGATCCGGGGAATGCCCATATCGCCGCGGAAATTCACGACGCCTTTCGCTCCTGCAAAGGAAAAGCGGCCCTCTTCGGCTTTAATAAAATCGCGCTGCTAACCGGCAAGCTTGAGGGCATTTTCGGCCAAATCCACAATCAGCGGATCATCGCCGGAACCGAACTCTTTGAAACGATCGCTGTAAGCACGGAAAAACTGCGGCGTCTCCTGGACGAGCTCGAGCTGCGCAAAGAAAGCGGCGTGGCGGTGAGTGACAACTTAAAGATGCTGGACGCCTTGGTGGGGAAAGCAAAATGGAGTCCTGAAGAATTGCGGAAAGTGCTCGCCCTCTCGTCATTATCTCCCGACGTCATAGCGCAACTAAGCGCCGCCGAACAGTCGTTGATCGCCGAGGAGTACCACAAAGGGCGTTCCATCTACCAAATCGTCATTCGCTTCGGCGAAGATGCCTTGAATTCGGGATACGAGCCGCTCTCCATCGTCCCTATTATAGAAAAAAGCGGCGATATACTGGTGAGCATCCCGCTCATCGACGGGGTGCCTGAAATTTTCTATTACGAACCCGGCAAAGTAGGCATCGGCTTCCACTTCCTCCTCGCCACAAATCTTTCAAGAGAGCGGTTAAGCTCGCGATTCACCATGCTCCCCAGCTTTATGCAAATAGACCTGCACAGTGTGTTGAGCAAAGAGCTGATACCTGAAAGCGTCACGACCAGCCGGGCGGCCAAGCCGGTTTCCACTCCGCCGGTGATGGAATTTAGCGCAAAGCGCCCTGCTCTTCCTGAAGGGGATGACCGCCGCGTTTTGAAAAAACCTTCCACAACCCCAGCTGATGAGCCAATCCGGCAGGAGCGGTGGCAAAGCGAAAGACCCGGGAACAATCTTTCCACCGATGAGGCTGAAAAAAAGATCAAGGAAAAGGCGGTCAACACCATCCGTGTCGACATCGAACGGCTGGACAAACTGCTGAACCTCATCGGCGAGTTGGTGATCGACCGCACGCGGCTGGAGCAATTAAGCGCCGAAATACGTAAAATCCTGCCGACAAACGCCATCGGCGTTCAACTGGCCCACACCAACCAGCTTTTCCAGCGCCACATAAACGAAGTACAGGATATGGTGATGTCGATCCGAATGGTGCCGATCGGCAACGCCTTTAACAAATTCCCCCGCATAGTGCGCGATCTCTCGAAATCGCTGGGGAAAAACGTAAACCTGACCATCGTCGGCGAAGAAACGGAACTGGACAAAACCATCATCGAAGAGGTGGGTGACCCGCTGATTCACCTGATACGCAACGCCATTGACCACGGCGTTGAGCTCCCCAACGAACGCCGCGCCGCGAATAAACCGGAAACCGGCCAGATAACGCTGAAGGCCTATCACGAGGGCGACACCATAATCATCGAAGTGTCGGACGATGGCCGCGGCATGAACATCGATAAAATACGGGAACGGGCGGTGGAAAAGGGCCTTCTGAATCCGGCCGACCCCGTCCCCAACGAAAAAGAGATTCTCCAATTCGTCTTCGAGCCGGGATTCAGCACCGCCGATACCCCCACAATGGTATCCGGACGCGGGGTGGGAATGGACGTGGTAAAAAAGAACATCATCAAACTTAAGGGACTCATCGACGTCTTCTCGGAAAAGGGCAAGGGCTGCGTCATCCGGCTCCGGTTGCCTCTGACGCTCGCCATCGTCCCGACGCTCATCGTCGGGGTGCGGGAAGAGACCTTCGCCATCCCCCTCTCCTCGGTGGCGGAATCGCTCCGTATCGCCAAGGAAGATATCCGGGTGGTTAACGGACGCGAGATGATTACCCTGCGGGACACGGTATTGCCGCTGGCACGGCTGGATGAGCTGTTTATGTTGGATCGCAAGCCGTTGCGCAAAGCGCCTCCAGCGATGCCGACGGAGGGGGAACCGGCGGCAAGCGCCTTTAAAGGAACGGGCCGCGCGCGGAGAAACTTCGTTTTCATCGTGGTGGTGGGCCTGGCGGAAAAACGCCTTGGCCTCGTGGTAAGCGACCTCAAGCGGCAACAGCAAGTGGTCATCAAAAACCTGGGCGAGATACTGAAGGACGCGCCCGGCATTTCCGGCGCCACCATCATGGGAGACGGCCGCGTGGCTTTGATCCTCGATGCGGGACAGATTATCGACGAGGCCGGCAAGCGGCAGCGCCAACAACTACCAACCCTCACTGAAATGGGAAAAATATGAATAAGCTGTTTCCGCTTTTCATCGCGCTCATGTTCGCCGCCTCCCACACCGCGTACGCGGAGAAGAAACAGACCAACATAAGCGGCGCCCAGACCGAAACCCATGTCTGCGGCACCGCCACCCCCCAAGACAATAAAGACGGCAAGATACACGCAAGCGGCGCTGCCACCCCAACCGGCAACAAAGCCGCGCCAGCTAAAAATACCGTTCAGATCACGCCGCAAAAACCATCGACCGTCACGCATCAGTTCAACGACGATCATTCCGCTCCGGGCGAGGTACGCAAGCCGCGCCAACCGTCACAAGCGGTTGTGGAACAACCTCGTTCCCCCGGTCTACCCCGCGCCCCGGAACTTCCCCGTAACAAATAACCGCATTTGAAGGGATAACCTATGAGCATCACCTACAAGCCCCGGCTGGACGCGCATGGCGAGTACACGATGGAAGTGGATAAATATGGACAGGACATCATTCATAACCCCCTGCTGAATAAAGGCACTTCCTTTTCCCTGCGCGAACAGGAGGATTTCGGCCTTGCCGGCCTGCTGCCGCCGCATATCTCCACTTTGGGGGAACAGCTCACCCGCACCATGGAAAGTTACAACGCCTGCTCCAGCAGCATCTCGAAGTACATTTACTTACGCTCGCTGCAGGATCGCAATGAAACGCTCTTCTACGCAATGCTGCGCCAGAACATCCGAGAAATGATGCCCATCATCTACACCCCGACCGTCGGCGAAGCGGTGGAAAAACACGGGCATATCTACCGCAACGCCCGCGGTCTCTTTGTCACCCCGGACAATGTGTTCAATATGGAGGAAATGGCCAAACATCTTCCCTCCGAGGATGTCGAAATCATTGTCGTCACCGACAGTCAGGCAATACTCGGCATTGGCGACCAAGGGGTCGGCGGTATGGCAATCCCCATCGGCAAACTTTCGCTCTATACCGTGGCGGCCGGCATTCACCCCTCGGCCTGCCTGCCGATCACCCTCGATGTCGGAACCGACAACCGCGCGCTCCTGGCCGACCCGCTCTATCTGGGCCGCCGCCACTGGCGTCTTACCGGCAACGAATACGCCGGCTTCATCGATAACTTCGTGGAACAGGTAAAAAAACATTTTCCCAACGCCGTGCTCCAATGGGAAGATTTCGCCAAGCAGAACGCCTTTACCAATATGGACAAGTACCGCGACGCCCTTCCTTCCTTCAACGACGACGTGCAGGGAACCGGCGCGGTGGTGCTGGGGGGCATCCTCGGCGCGATGAAGATAAAAAGAAAAAAGCTGCAAGACCATCACTACCTGATTTACGGCGCGGGAGCCGCAGGTGGCGGCATCGCGCGGCAAATACGCGATGGCCTGAAAAACGCCGGACTCAGCCACGAGGATGCCTGCGACCATGTGTTTATGGTGGATAGCGCCGGCCTTGTCACCGCGGACCGCGAAGGGCTGGAAGAATATAAAAAGGAATTCGCCAAGCCGGAACGGATCACCGGAAGCTGGATACGCGACAACGTGCATGAACTGACGATGGCCGAAACTATCTGCCATGGCCGGATCAACGTCCTCATCGGCGTTTCCGGGCAGACCGGCGCCTTCAACGAAGGAATCGTCAATCTGATGATGGCCAACGATCCCGAACCGCTCATCTTTACCCTCTCGAACCCCACGTCGAAATCGGAAACCGACCCGCGCAAGGTTCTGCAACAGACCAATGGCAGGGCCATCGTCGCGTCCGGCTCCCCCTTTGGCTCGGTCTCGGTGAACGGACGGGACATGGAAGTGGGCCAAGGGAATAACGCCTTCATCTTCCCCGGACTCGGCTTGGGCACCTTGGTGGCGAAAGCGCGGAAAATCACCGATGGCATGATGACCGCCGCAGCCCACGCCTTGGCCTCTTGCGTAACGGAAGAACGGCTGGCGGCGCGGATTGTCTACCCCCCGGTGCAGGATATTTTCGAGGTTTCACACAAAGTGGCGGTGGCCGTGTACAAACGGGCCGTGGAAGACGGCGTGGCAAAAACCGCCCACGGCGTGGATCCGGAAAAAGTGATCCGCGACATGATGTGGCTTCCCACGTATGCCAAATACGTGCGGCCCGCCAAATAGCCGATCGGCCGGGTTCGCCCCTTTCCGGGCAGCGCATGGTAAGCGGGTGCGTACGTCCCAAACCGCCATTGCATACACCCAGTCAAGCCAGGCCCCGCTTGCCGAGTAACGGCGATACGCGGTTCCAGATTTGATCGCCGACCGTCTCCATCCCCTGCGTGGCGTCGAGACGTATCATCATTTCAAAACCGGGGCCGTTGAAGATACGGTAAACCTCTTTCAGAAATTCGATTTTCTCGAAACCGAGGTTAGCCCCGCCCCGGTCTTCCACGCGCTTAAGCCCCTCTTCCGGCTTGATGTCTAGGAAAAAGATGATATCCGGCTGGGGAAAATGCCGGTTCTTTTCCGCGATAACTTTTACGTCAAAGCCCAGCGCCCCCTGATACGCCATGTTGCTGGGGATGTAGCGGTCCATCACCACGATTTTACCCGCCGTGAGCGCCGGGATGATGTTTTGCCTGCTGTCTTCCTCGCGGTCGTTGATAAAGCAGGAAAGCTCCTCTTCGCGGGTGACACCGTCACGCCCATGAACGGCGATCTGGCGTATTTTTTGGCCCCACGGGCCGTTCGTCGGCTCCCTCAGGTAAATAGCGTCGCGCCCCGCGCCACGGAGGCGATCCACCAGCTTCCGCGCCTGCGTACTCTTCCCCGCGCCATCCAGCCCTTCAATAAGAACAAAAAGCCCCTTCTTCTGATCGTCATTCCACGCGCACATGACGGAATTCTAACCCATCTTCCCGGGATAATTCCCAGGAATCGGCAGAATGGAAAATTCCGGAATGAAGGGGGGATGGCGATCCGCCGCCGGTTGTGTTTGCACTCGCAAAAGAAATCGCGTTAAATGGCGCAACTGACCGCCCTTAATGCCGCCCTAACAACGCGGGGGGCGGGCCGATGATGTAACCTGGATGAGCTGAAATAAGGAGAAATATGATTGCATTGGCGGTGGTTGCCGTTTTTTGCATTACCCTGTTATTCACAGGCATGTTTCGCGATCACGCGTTGAAAAAGGGGCTGCTCGATATCCCGGGCAACCGTTCATCCCACACCAACCCCACCCCCCGGGGCGGTGGCGTGGTGTTCGTCGTAGTCACTTTAATCGCCAGCGGCGTCCTTTACGGGTACGGCCATATTGCCCGCGCCGAGTTTATTCTGGTGGCCTGTTCTTTCCTGATGGCCACCGTGGGAGTTGCCGATGATTACCTGCATCTGCGCAACTCCCTGCGCTTCATCGCCCAAGTAATCATCGCAACATTATTCCTCGCGCTGAACGGCGTGCAGGAAACGCTCGCCCTCGCGCCATTGACCATCCACTTTGGCCTGTTTGCGTGGCCGCTTTGCGTATTGTTCATTGTCTGGTCCGTCAACCTGTTCAACTTTATGGATGGCCTCGATGCCTTTGCTTCAATGGAAGCCTTCGTCATTTTTATCGTGCTGGGGGCCTTGGGAGCCGCCGCCGGGGTATCACATTTTTCAACCCTCATGTTTATCCTTGCCGCATCGATGGCGGGTTTCCTGAAATGGAATTTTCCGCCAGCCAAGATATTCATGGGGGATGGCGGCAGTTACTTTCTTGGTTTTATTATCGCCGGGGCGGCGCTTGTTTCGCACGCCCGGCCCGGCATTCCATTCATGGTTCCCATTACCCTCTATGGCCTTTTCTGGTTTGATGCCACCGCAACCCTGATGCGGAGAATACTCGCCGGCGAAACCTGGTATATGGCCCATAGAAGCCATGCCTATCAGCGTCTGCACCAAGCGGGACATTCCCATTTGGCGGTCACCGGGTATGCGTTATTGGCAAATTCCGCATTGGTGATTTTGGCGGTTACGGGATTTTTCCATCCACAATACATGCTGGCTCTCTTTGCGGCGGCGATTCTGCTGCTGGCGTTTCTTTATGCCACGGTGGAACGGATTAAACCGTTCGGACAATAAACAAAGCCGCTCTCCGCGTTTTCATGACTGTAACCGGTCACGCAAAAAGTGTAAGATGCCGGTGACACCCCTTAAGTTTTGGGGATAATAAGGCGATATAAGGATCATGCCCTCCGCAACCACAGATAGGTATATGAAAGTAGATTTCTTCCGCCATAATCTGGACGATGCCTGTGTTGCATCGCTCGTGGAGGCGACCAAACAGGTTTTCATATCCACCGGGTCGAAAACCCAGGAATTCGAGACCGCTTACGCGTCGTATCTCGGCCTTCCCCACGCTGTTGGCACCATGAGTTGCACGCACTCGCTGTACCTCGCCTGGCGCGCGCTGGAAATCGGCGCGGGGGACGAGGTCATCGTTCCCGCCATGACATTCGTGGCCACCATCGAAGCGCTGATGCTTACCGGCGCCACGCCGGTGTTCGCCGACGTCGATCCGCGCACGGGCATACTCGATCCCGCAAGCGCCGAACGGAAAATCACCCCCCGCACCAAAGGCATTTGTCCCGTACATCTGTATGGAACCATGGCGCCGATGGATCGCTTCCGGGAAATCGCGGATAAGCATAATCTGCTGATGGTGGAAGACGCCGCGCATTGCATCGAAGGCGAGGGCCCCGGTTTCTCGCCCGGCTCGCTTTCGGACGCGGTGGCGTTCTCCTTTTACGCGACCAAAAACATAACCTGCGGTGAGGGGGGCGCCGTCGCCACCCGTCACGCGAAAGTCGCCCAGAAAGTCAAACTGTTGCGGAATCACGGCATTAACCGGTCGGCCATTGAACGATTCACCGACAAGGTGTCGGCGTATGATGTAGAGGAATACGGATTTAAATCAAACATGTATGACCTTCAAGCGGCACTGCTCATTCCGCAGTTAGCGGCCATCGACGTAAATTACGCGCGGCGCGCGGCAATAGTGCAAAGCTATAACAACGCGTTCAGCGGTCTGGGCATCACCCTTCCGCACGTGCCGCAGGGGCACAAAAGCGCACTGCATCTTTACACTGTGCGTCTGCCCGGCGAACGAACGCGGGACAAATTTATGGTTGCCCTGACGGAGTTGGGAATCGGGTGCACCGTTAACTATCGGCCCCTCTCTTCACTCACCTTTTTCCGCACGCAATTACATATGCGCGGGGAGGATTACCCAAACGCCACAGCCATCGGAGAAACCACTGTTTCCCTCCCGCTCTATCCGAATCTCTCCGAAGCGGAAATCGCGCATGTCATCGACTCGGTGCGGAGCATAGCCCAAAAGATACTCTAAAAAAACCGGGGCCGCCGCGCGGGCGTACTAAACACGCGTCTCCCCAGGCTTTAAAAATATCCTCCACCATCCCCATCCAATGCCGTACGGAAACGCTAAAATAGGGCTTGCTTCATTCACGCCTACGGTGGAATACTTAATTCCTAAAATCATCGGCGCGGGCCGGGCCTTGCGGGCCCCCGCGGCGCAATTGGTCATGAAGGAGTGGTTACATGCAGTTTGTTGATCTCGTAAAGCAGTACGACGAATACAGGCGGGAAATCGATGCCGCGATGGCGCAAGTCATGAACTCCGCCCAGTTCATCATGGGACCGCAAGTCAAGGAACTTGAAACCGCTTTGGCGGCATTTACCGGTTCGCGCCACGCGATCGGTTGCGCTTCCGGCACGGATGCCTTGTTGCTGGTGTTGATGGCAAAAGGGGTGGGGCCGGGTGACGAAATCATCACCACGCCATTCACATTCATCGCCACGGCAGAGGTCATTTCGCTGCTAGGGGCCACGCCGGTATTCGTGGATATTGAAGACCGGACGTTCAACATCGATCCCGCCCTTATCGAAAAGGCGATCACGCCCCGCACAAAAGGGATAGTGCCCGTATCGCTGTATGGTCAGGCGGCGGATATGGACGCCATAAACGCGATAGCAAAAAAGCATAGCCTGTGGGTGATGGAGGATGCTTGCCAGTCCTTTGGCGCATCCTACAAGGGAGGCCGATCCTGCAACCTGAGCGATTTCGCGACCACTTCCTTCTTCCCTTCAAAACCGCTGGGATGCTACGGTGACGGCGGAGCCATATTCACCAATGATGATGCCGTGGCGGAAATGCTGCGCGCACTTCTGAACCACGGGCAACAAGAGCGTTACCGTCACTCATGGATCGGCATCAACGGCAGGCTCGATACGCTGCAAGCGGCCGTATTGATTGTCAAACTGAAGCATTTTGAAGGTGAAATCCGGCGGCGCAATGAGCGGGCGGCGTATTATACGGCCGCTCTTTCCGCGCACGTCAAGACGCCCGGCGTGCCGGCCCACAACCTGTCCGTATATGCTCAATACACCATCCGGGTGAAAAATCGTGGTGCGCTGGCGGAAAAACTGAAAATGCGGGGGATACCCACCGCGGTGCATTATCCGGTGCCGCTGCATATGCAGATGGCGTTCAGTCCCCTAGGCTATGCAAAGGGTTCTCTCCCGGTCTCTGAAAAAGTGTCGGAAGAAGTGTTGAGCCTCCCGATGTACGCCCAGCTGCCGCAATCCGATCAGGACAAGGTGATCAGCGCCATTATCGCCGCCCTCAAGGAGTAGCCATGGGCGCGCCATCCTGGTAGACGGTCAGCGCGGTCCAAAATCCTTCCATCCTTTTAAGATCATGAAGGCGATGGGCGCGCTATGCAACAAAAGATCGAAAATGTCTATTGGCTTGCGCAGCGTTCCTTGGGTGAGCATCCGAATTTTTTCCACAAGGTGTGGTTCCGGCCCCATCGGCCAAGGAGCGATCGCCATCGCGGCGGCGAACACGATCAAAAGAGGCCAGTTGATGCTGTCGAGCATTGTTAATCCCCCGCTCTTCCATTACTTGTTTGGTTAATCGCTTACTTCGGGCTTAGAGGCAAAATATCGAAAAAAGGTTCAAAAACGACCATAATCAACCAAGCATCGCGGCCATTCGCGCCGGCGCGCGCGAGGCCTAATAATAAATTAGTGGTTGCTTTCATAAAATAAAGTGGCATAATTACACGGTTTCTTGGTGGGCCTGTACGCTCCTGAAACAGAAAACGGCGGTTCGCATTAGCCACAAGTTGACCGAAAACAATAAGGTAAAGGGTTGGCGTTAATGAAAAAAGAGTACAAAGATCTGATGAGCGCCTTGCTGAAACGCAGGGATGAGCTGGTCGCGCTGGAAGGCCACACCGGCCAAAAGGGCTTGGAAAACCTGGATTTGGGTCATGGCGACGATATGGACATCGCCGAATCGGTCGTCGAGCAGGAGATGTCGATGACGATACGCAACCGGGCATCGCGGGAGATCATCCTCATTGATGAATCGATTGAAAAACTCCACCGGGGCGCATACGGCATCTGCGAGAACTGCGAGTTGGAGATAGAAACCAAGCGGCTCAAAGCGCGGCCATTCGTGAAATATTGCATCGACTGCCAGACGGAAATGGAAAAAAACGCCGAGGAAAGCGCCCCCGGCGGCGGCTTTCAATTTGGAAAACTGGAATAAAATTCCGTTCTACGGTATACTTTCCTTTAACCTTGCGTGAGGATATAGAATGTTTGATTTGAAAATGTATGCAAAGGCGCTGACCGCGGTGCCGCAACGCTATCTCCTTGTCAACGCGATGGTTCATCGCATGCGTCAGTTGCAAGGCGGCGCCGAGCCGATGGTTGAATCGGAAGGGCTCTCACTGTTCGACATCTCGCTGAAAGAAATCGTTGAAGGTAAAATTGCCATCAAGCAGATCGTCGAAGAGCGCCAAACCCTCACCTTAAACGCGGAACACCTGGATTAATTCCATACCGGAATGGCTGAAGAAAAAAGCTTCACCATAAACGACCGGCGCGGAAGCGCCGGCGCCGAGAAAACCGCCGAGAAGGAGACTCCGCCTCCCGCCGCGGAAACCGGCAAGCGCACACCGCCGCCAGCCATCAATTTCTCCACCTTCGTGCTTTCCCTTTCCACCTCCGCCGCCATGAATCTGGGAGGCTATACCGACCCGGTATCCGGCCTGATCCCCCGCAACCTTGAACTCGCCAAACAATCGATAGACATTCTGGGCATCCTCGCGGAAAAGACCAAAGGCAACCTCAACGCCGACGAGAAACAATTGCTCGATTCCGTTCTATATGAATTGCGTATGCGGTATATTGAAGAAATGAAGAAGGGGGCCTGACGGTGGATGAAGAAGGACGGCCAATTAAGGAAAGCTCGGAGGAAGAAAGCCGGGCAGTCAGCGAGAAGTCCGAAGAGGAGAAAAATGCGCTCCTCAATATCACGAAGGAACTTGACCAATACCTCGACATCCCGCTGACCGTAAGCACCGAGTTGGGACGCGCCAAAATAACCGTCCGCGAAATACTGAAGCTGAAAGACGGCGCCGTCATCGAGTTGCACAAACTGGTGGGGGAACCGATGGAAATCTACATCAACGGCCTGCTTACCGCCCGCGGCGAAGTGGTGGTGGTGAACGAACGCTTTGGCATCCGCGTGACCGACGTGATCGATCCGATGGAAATCATCCGGCAAAACGCGTAAACCGCGCGCCATCCAACTCCCCGCACCCAAATCAGCCAAGAAACCGGGCGCCCCCGGGAACTGCCTCTTCCATCATTTCCGTCTCGCCGATGAAGCGGAAGCCGCATTGAATACGCCGCGGAGGCGCTTCACCGAAAACAGGGATTATCCGGCCCAAATCCGTTTGACAGTGGAGGGGGATGCTGGTAGCATTGCCGGACATTTTTAGATCGGATTGGCGTTGAAGAAAAAGGACGGGGAACGCGGTCCCAGCTACATGGAACTGACGGTTTTGGGGAGCGTGGGGACGCAACTGGTCGTCTCCGTTTTTATTGGTTTTGGCATGGGGTATTGGCTGGATAAACAATTTGGCACCCAGCCGGTTTTGATGGTCGTGTTCATGCTGTTGGGCGTGGCGGCCGGATTTTTGAACGTATATAGAGCGGTTGCAAGGGGAACGAAAAGTGGAAATCGACCGGATAATAACCATTAGGGCGCTGGTGATCACCGCCCTGCTCGCGGCTGGCGCCGCCGTCTTTTATACCAAGGCACACGCTCTGGCTGTCGTGATCGGCGGCGTGGTAGCGGTGGCCAATTTCCGCCTTGGCGCGAAGGTGCTCAAACGAATCATCGTCCCTGGCGTAAACCCCGCCGACGGAAAGAGCGCAGGAATCGTCTCTTTTCTCGCGCGATACGCGATTCTTGCCGCGGAGTTGTACGTAATTATCAGCCTCGGCATAGAGCCGGTGGCATTTCTGGCGGGGCTTTCGGTGGTGGTGGCGGCTGTATTCGCCTCCGTGCCCGCGCTGAGAGGAGGGGAAGCATGAGCGAACCATTTTTATATTTAACCGTTCCGGGCCTTGAGCATTATCCCCACGTTGCCTACACCTGGGTAGTGATGGCGCTATTTGTCCTGTTGACCATTGCCATCCGCGTTTCGATGAAGCTCATCCCGTCCTCCGCTTGGCACAACGGGGTGGAAGCGGTGGTTGTGGGCCTCGTGGAAACCATGGAGTCGAACATCGGCCACGGCGGCAAGCGGTTCCTTCCGCTTCTCGGCACGCTGGCGTTCTTTATTTTCACCGCGAACATGATCGGCCTCGTCCCCGGCTGCTCCAGCCCCACCTCCAACGTGAACACCAACCTCGCGATGGCGCTTACCGTCTTCGTGGTGTACAACCTTATCGGCATCCAGAAACAGGGCCTTTTCACCTATCTCAAGCATTTCATGGGTCCGGTCTGGTGGCTGAGCTGGCTAATCCTGCCCATCGAGATTATTTCGCACCTCGCCCGCCCCATCACATTGTCGATGCGGTTGTTCGGCAACGTGAAGGGGGAAGACCTCGTCGTCCTCATCCTTCTTTTCCTGGTGCCGTTGATCCTGCCGCTGTTTATGATGGCGTTCATGGTCTTCACCGGCCTTCTGCAAACGGTTGTGTTTTTGTTGCTGACGATGTCTTATTTACAAGGCGCTTTGGTCGAAGAGCACTGATAAACAGGTTACACACTTCGGCCAAGGTTTGGATCAACACATTTTTTGGGAGCTGTATAAATGAAGAAACTTAACCTCTTTTTGCTGGCGTTGCTTGCCCTCGCGGCGGCGGCTCCGGCGGCGTTCGCGGAAGAAGCGGCCGCGGGCGGCGGCCATTCCTCCGGCGCGCTCACCTACATGGCGCTCGGCTGTGTCGTCGGCCTCGGCTTGGCGGCGTATGGCGGCGGCATCGGCATGGGTAATGCCATATCCGGCGCGCTTTCGGCGATGGCCCGCAATCCGGGAATCTACCAGCGCCTGTTCCCGAGCATGCTGATCGGCTTGGCGATGATCGAATCGCTGGTTATCTACACGCTCGTTGTCGTCCTGCTGCTCCTGTACGCCAACCCGATCCATTAATCCGTTTTTTTTGGAAGATAACCGCGGCCGGGTGGAAAAACCCGGCCGCTTCCTGTAAACTACAAAGGTAGAATCCTATAAACTGCCCTGGCTTGGGAGGTACTTTATGCTCAAGGTGGTTGTTTTTATCAAGCAGGTACCTGACACCAGCTCAAAGGCCGGCGTCAATCCGGACGGCACCATAGACCGCGCCCGCGCCAAGCGGATGCTCAATAACTTCGACCGTTACGCCCTGCAAAAAGCCATCGAAATAAAAAGAAGCGTGGGGGCCGAAGTCACCTGCGTCACCATGGGGCCGCCGCCCGCCATTGAAGTGCTGGTGGAAGGGCTGGAACACGGAGCCGATTATGGCATCCTCCTCACCGACAAACGCCTTGCCGCTTCCGATACGTTGGCCACCGCCTACGCGTTGCACAAGGTGGTGGGCTACATCGGGCAGGTGGACATCATCCTCACCGGCCTTCAAACCACCGATGGCGACACCGCGCAGGTGGGGCCGCAAATCGCCGAACGGCTTGATCTGCCGCAGATCAGCTATTGCGAATCGTTGACGATCACCGGCAAGACCGCAAAAGCGCGCCGTGTAGTGGAAGGGGGTTTTCAAAATGTGGAAACCGCCATGCCGCTGCTTATAACCGTCGCCAACAGCGCAACCCCCTTGGGGCACAAGCGCTTTATCGAAGTGGCGCAGGTGAAAGAAATGCTCCGCACCCCCGAGGAACGGGCGCGCCGCATAAAATCCGTATCGCTCGACGATGTGGGGGCCGATGCCGCCCGCACCGGGCTGGTCGGATCCCCCACCGTGGTGGGAAAAACATGGAAACTGGGAGAAGTCGGCGGAAGCTGCAAAGTTTTTGAAGGTGAGGCGGTGGAAACGGAAGTGGCCCGCCTGCTGGAAAGCCTTGCCGCCGACAGCCGTAACATAGCGGAGATGCTGCATGGTTAAGAACAACGTCACCGTGGTGGCCGAACAGTTGCAAGGCGACTTGCAGCAGATCACGCCGGAACTGCTGGGGGCCGCGCGGGAACTGGCTCAGAAACTCGGCACCGGCGTCTCCTGCTTTTTGCTGGGACACAACGTCGCGCCGATGGCCCAACGCATCATTGCGATGGGGGCCGACATTGTCTATCTGGTGGATGACCTGGCGCTGAAGGAATATACCACCCTGCCCTACCGCCGCGCCGTACTCACTATTTTGAAATCAATGGCCGATCCGCCGCCGATCATCTTGATGGGCTCCACCACTATCGGGCGCGACCTCGCGCCCCGCGTGGCCGCCAGCCTTGAAGTCGGCCTCACCGCCGATTGCACCGAGCTGGACATCGGTGATTACGAACACAAAGGCAAAGCCGACCCGCACAAGGTCGGCACGTTCAATAACATCCTGTATGCTATCCGCCCCAGCTTTGGCGAAAGCCTCAAGGCCCGCATTCTGGGACCGTGGAAAAATCCGCAGATGGCCACCACCCGTATAGGGGTGATGCAGCCATTGCCGTTGGATAACTCCCGCACCGGTCGGATTATCGCCGTGCCGGTAACCTTTGACACCGCCGACTTTCGCCTGAAAGTGGTGGAAACGGTGCGCGATGTTTCGAAGGCGGTCGACATTACCGCCGCAAAGGTAATCGTCTCCGGCGGTTTTGGCGTCGGGGGGGTGGACGGTTTCGCGGTGGTACGCGACCTTGTTTCCATTTTCAACGAAGGAGTGGTCGGCGCAAGCCGCCGCGCCGTCGATTCGGGGTGGATACCGTATGCCCACCAAGTGGGGCAGACCGGTAAAACGGTTCGGCCGGAGCTGTATATCGCGCTCGGCATCTCCGGCGCGATCCAACACCGGGTTGGAATGAACAATAGTAAAATAATTATAGCCGTAAACAAAGATGCCGACGCGCCAATCTTCAAGTTCGCCCACTATGGCATCGTGGGGGATCTGTTCCAGGTGGTGCCGGTGCTCAAACGCGAGCTGACGAAGCTGGCGAAGGCGAAAAGTTTGTGAGGGCCGCATGAAACGCATTGAATATGACGTCTTGATAGTGGGCGGCGGCATCGCCGGCCTGACCGCCGCGCACCGGTTGGTGGATGCCGCGAAAACGGCGGGCACGCCGCTGCGAATCGCCGTGGTGGAAAAAGCGAAGAATTTCGGGGCGCACGTGTTGAGCGGCGCGGTGAGCAACCCCCGCTCGGTGAAAAAACTGTTTCCCGATTACGAAACGAACGGTTTCCCGCTGGAAGGAAAATGCGCGGAGAGCCACCTGACGCTGCTCGGCGCGCAACGGGCGAAGGATATGCCGTTTGCCCCGCCGGAGATGAACAAGACCGGCTACCTCATCCTCTCGCTTTCCAACGTCTGCGCATGGATGGCGGAAAACCTTGTGGAAAAAACAAAGGATACCGCCGTCGCGGTCGACCTCTATAACGGTTTCGCCGCGCAGGACATCCTGTACAGCGGCCAGCGGGTAACCGGCGTGCGGGTGGACGATACCGGCGCGCCGGAACAGGATAACTGTTACGCCAAGATCACCATCTTCGCCGACAAAGGCTTGCTATCGCGCGACCTCATTGAAAAATTCAACTTGGCGCAAAGCAATCAAACATACGCCGTCGGCGTGAAAGAGATATGGGAGACCGATCAGGATTTTTCCGGCAAGGTCTGGCACACCCTCGGTTATCCGCTGATGGACGGCAACTTTGGCGGCGGTTTCATCTACGGACTGAAAGACAAGAAACTCGCCATCGGCATGGTGGCCGGATTGGATAGCGAAAACCCGAACCTCCAGCCGCCGCAGATTTTACAGGCGATGAAAAAGACCCCCTTCGTCCAGCAAATGCTCAAAGGCGGCAAGCTGGCCCGCTACGGCGCGTCCATCATCCCGGAGGCGGGATGGTTCGCCATGCCGAAGGAATTGGCGGTAGACGGCGCGATGATCGCAGGGGACGCCGCCGGCACGATGGACATCAAGGGCTTCTCCGGCGTGGACAAAGCTATGGAAAGCGCCATGATCGCCGCCGACGTGGCGTTCGGCGCGCTGCAAAAAAACGATATCTCCAAGGCGGCGCTCGCTGCATATCAAGAAGCGCTGCTGGACGGCTGGGTGGGACAAGAGCTGAAAGCAAGCCGCTATTACCGCCATGCCTTCCATGAAAACAAGGCGCTTTTCAGCGATTACCTCCCTGTCGTCTTGAAGGGGCTGGACAAAGGATGCATGATGAGCGGCGGCGTCAAAGCATTCTTCAGCGGACCGGGCGGCCTCATCAGTGGCGGCCTGAACCTGCTCAAGTTGATGGGCGGCGGCGGCAGCGGGGAACTCCGGTTGCCGGAAGACCGCACCTGCCCTAAGCCAAAGCACAACGCCGTGCCGCTGGCCGAGCCGGAAGGGTTTGCGAAGAACAGCGTGTATCTCACGCCGGATATGGTTTTTTACGCGCATACGCATTACCATCACGGCAACGATCACATTAAGGAATTCGACGCGGCCGTCTGCAAAAAGTGCATCGCCCGATTCGAGGCGGGGAACAACCCGCCGCCCTGCGTGGGGGATTGCACCGCCGACGTACATAGCGTGCTGGCGAAGGATGGCGCAAAGAGCCACCAGATGGCTTTGGAAAACTGCGTGCAGTGCCGCACCTGCGAGATCGTCTGCCCGGAAAAGAACATCCGGGTGAATCCGGCCTTGCACGGTAGCGGCCCCGACTTCCGCGGCCTCTAATGCGGCGGGGGCGTGCCGTTTCGCCCCTGTGCACTATCCGCAAAGCTCTTGCTCCGGGTGGGTGCAGGCTCTCAACCCGCACTTCAGGGTGTGCGCCGAGCAGTCAGCCGCAGAGAAGCTTGCCCGCCAGGAGCGGCGGGTACCCGCCAAAAACCTGTATAATACGCCCCCATGCGGACAATTAAGGCGGCGTTTTTAGACCGGGATGGCACCATCAATGTCGACACGGGATATATTGGTTCGCCAGATAACATTGAACTGCTCCCCGGCGCGGCCCAAGCCATCAGGCTTCTCAACGACGCCGGTTACACCGTTTTCGGCGTCAGCAACCAATCGGGCGTGGCGCGCGGTTTTTTCGGCATCGAAGTAGTGGTGGCCGTGAACCGCCGTGTGCTGGAACTGCTTAAGGCGGAAGGCGCGCACATAAAGGAAATCCTCTTCTGCCCGCACCACACACGCGGCACGGTGCCTGAGTACAGCATTCCATGCCAATGCCGCAAACCGCTGCCGGGAATGGTTGAGGCCGCGCGGGAAAAATATGAGTTCGCCATCGCGGACGCCATTGTTATCGGCGACAAGATTTGCGATATTGAGTTGGGGAAGAATATCGGCGCACGAACGGCGTTGGTAGCCACCGGTTTCGGCGCGGAGGAGAAAATTAAAATTGATTGCGGCGAAGCCCCCGCGCCGGATGTTTTCGCCTCCAACCTGCTTCAAGCGGTCATCGCCCTCAGCGGCGCAGCGCCGCGCGGGCAATTTTGACTCCCTCTCCCCCGTCATTTGTTGTATCATCACTTTTCAATTATGACTAAAAGAACTGATACCACACGCCAGCTTGGCCTCCGCCATCGGGTCATCGCCGCATGTTCACGCGTGGCATTACTGGCGGGGCTGCTAGTGCTGGCGTTTCCCGCCATGGCGCGGGCGACTGACATCGAAAGCCGTCTCGACCGGATCATTAGCAGCCCGTGTCTCAAAAGGGGGCGGGTTTGCATGGTGGTGCGCTCGCTCAAAACGGGCAAAACCGTGTACGAAAAAAATCCCGATATCCTTATGACCCCCGCCTCAAACATGAAAATAATCACCGCCGCCGTTGCGTTGAAAACACTCAAACCGTGGTACAAGTTCGACACCATCTTCTCCTACACCGGCACGCGCAAGGGAGAAACCATCGAAGGCGACCTGGTGGTGAGCGGCCATGGCGACCCGCATCTGGTCTCCGAAGACCTCTGGCAGATAGCCAACGAAGTGCGCAAACGCGGCATCACCCGCATCACCGGCAGTATCATCCTCGACGATGGTTATTTTGACGGCGAACTCTTCCCGGCCGGATGGCGGCTTTCCTCCATACGCCGCGCGTTCGAGGCGCCTCTCAGCGCGCTCACCCTGAATTTCAACACCGTAACGGTGATGATCTATCCGGATCCGTCCGGCACCAAACCGATAGTGGTGGTTGATCCGGCAACCCCTTACTTCAAGCTGGTGAACCGCATGACCTACGGCAACGGGGGACGAAAATTCGTGGCGATACGGATGAAGCCGCGCCCCGGCGGCGGCGAAACGATGGAAGTGCTGGGCCGGATCCGCCCCGGCGGCGGCGAACTGATCTACTACCGCGCCGTGGCCGACCCGTCGCGCTACTTCGGCGACACCTTTAAAACGCTGCTTTCCGGAATGGGGGTGACGGTGGACGGAGGCATATTGAACGCGCCCCCCTCACGCGCCACCACCAAGCTTTTCGTGCACAGCTCGCGTCCGCTTTTAAATCAGGTGATGGACATGAACAAATTCAGCAACAACTTCATGGCGGAACAGATACTCAAATCCGTCGGCGCCGAGAAGGTTTCCACCCCCGGCACTATCGGCAAGGGACTGGCCGTGGCTGAATCGGTGATGGCCGAATGGGGAATCACCCAAGACCGCTACCATTTCGTTGATGGATCGGGACTCAGCAAAACCAACAAGATTTCCTGTTCGGCGCTCACCGACGTGTTGGGGCGTCTCTACAACGAATTTGAAGCCGGACCGGAATTCATCAGTTCGCTGGCGGTAATGGGAAAAGACGGCAGCGTTCGCCAACGCGACCTCGGCACCACAGACATGGTGAAAGTGAAAACCGGCACGTTGGATTCGGTGTCGGCGATAAGCGGCTACTACCCGCTGAAGAACGGCGAGGTGCTGGGATTTTCGGTGATCTTCAACGACCTTGCCTGCTACAACGGCATGGCGCACGAAATTCAAAATCACCTGCTGATGGAACTTGCAACGCTGAACGGTCACGTGGCCGAATAACCGATTTTAATTTCATCGCGCCACATAGATTCCCGCGTAAATTTTTTTCCTCCCGTGCGCTTAACTTACCGGGCCAAAACCGTCCATCGGTGGTAGAATAGTGGCGAAGGCGTAACCTTTATTCGGGGGTAACTAATGCTTACCACAGTACTCATTGCATCTTTTGTCCTGCTTACATTACTGGTCTTGGGAAAAGTGGCCTACGCCATGCTCGGCCCGCGCCCTTATCTGCGGAACGATGATGATCCGTTCAAGATCGGCTCCACCGCGTGGTCCCGTTATGGACCCGGCAGCGAGAGGTGGAAGGAACGCTACAACGAACGGGAATCCTGAAAATTGCCGTCCGGCGGAAATGCCACGGCGTCTCCGTCGGACGGCGGCACGGGCGCGGCGTCCCTTTTTAGAAGGTAGACCGACGATAAAACCAGCGCCATTCCCACAAGTTGCACAAACACCAGCCGCTCGTTGAGCAGGAACCCCGCCGCCAGCACCGTCATGGCCGGACCGCTGTTTTGAACAAGCGCCGCCTTTGACGCGCCCAAGGCGCGGATTCCGTAAAAAAACAACATGAAGGGAACAAACCACGCCACACTGCCAAGAAGAATAATAACCGCCCACGTTTTCACGTCAAACGCCAATGGCGGAATGCCGTAGAGCGCCTCGGCATAAATAAACATGAAGGCGGTGATGTGAAATGCCGCCACCAACGGACTTTTGCGCTCCACATATTTTTCAAATGCCACCATTGAGGCCGATGAGCAAAGATTTGCCAGCATCGAATAGCCCACCCCCGCGAGCGACCCCGCCACAACCGCCCCCACATGGCCGATGCCGGTGATCGGTAGAATCAACAAAGCAACGCCAACAAATGAGACCATAAGGCTCGCGATCTTAAGTGGCGTGATAGGCGAACGCCCCACTCCCCACGCCATCAACACGGTGATCGCGGGACTCATGGCCCCTAGCAACGTGGATACCGACGCCCCCAGTAAATTGATGGAATGAATGAAACAAAACATCGCCCCGCCCATCCCCGCCACGCTGACCACCGACACAAAAACAAGATCGCGCATGGAAAGCGCCGAATTTTTTATCTGGCGGAAAAAAAGCACCGTTACGGCGAACAACGGTAAGGCCACCATCATCCGCAGCACCAGAATGTGCTCCGGACTTATCCCTTCGTTAAGCCCCATGCGGATAAGAACGGGGCCGAGGCCGAACAAAAGGGTGGCTATGATCATCTGAATCATCGCGGCTCTTTCAATTTTTCCATTACTTTCCAATTATAGCCAGCGGTTTAATAACCGGCGAAGATTAATTCGTCCCCGCCCTATAATTAGAGACTGGAAAAGTCAGATCATTCGGTTCTTGTGGCTATATGGTTCCAGACCGGATATCCCTCCGGCCGCCTATCTCTTTGATTTAGTAACCGTTTGTGGGATAATCACAACTACCATGAATGGTACCCGCTCATTTATTACTCCCCTCATCGGAGCCATGCTGCTATTTATCATCTTCGCCGGGGTGGCCTGCAAAAAAGACGATCACGTCTGGTCGCCTGATGATCTAAAATCGAGCAACAATTACTACTCGGCGCTACGGGATAACAGGGAAGCGACCCGTATTATTAACCGGGCCGGGGAAGTCTTCTCAATTGATGAAAAGGAAAAGGTGATAAAACTTACCGACAATTCGCTGGCCAGCGCCCGGATGGTGCCGGACAATTTTTTAGACAAGGTACATCCGCAATTCAAGGCGCATTTCCGGGGTGAATTCCAGGCCGCGCTGGAGCTGGCGCGGCGAAACCTGGATCACCCGGATTACAAAACCGCCCATCACTCGGAAGAGCTTTTTTCCGCGTTTGTGGACTGGTTTGACGCCAACCGCGACGACATTCACCTGCCGCCGGCATATTGATGCCCGCGATGCGCCGCAAAGGACACGCCATGAAACCGTTCAACTTTCACCACGCGGCTCTGGCAATCTTGCTTCTGCTTGCCGCGTGCAGTCCGATACGCGGCAACTGGACCGCGCAGGATCTGGAAACCGCCACCCATTTTTACAAATCGCAGCGGGCCAACAAGGAGTACCTCCGCATCATCCGCAGCAGCGGCGATTTCAACCGCAAGTTCACCTATGAAGAAAGCGTGGCGCTGGGAAGGGAAATGAGAAAGGCACGCAGTGAAGCGCTGCAGGTGTTGGCGGATCCGGGGTTTCTCAAAAAGGTTCATCAGGATATACGGGAACACTATCGCGACGAATACCTCCGTTCGCTGGAACTGACCCTCCAAAACATGGAACATCCCAATTACGATATTGCCGAACTGGCCGATAGGCTGTACAACAGTTACGTGGAATGGTATGTCGATCATCAGACGGAAATTCATTTGCCGAAGGAGCGGTGACCGCGTCAGCCCGCCGCAATGTCTATTTTCCAGTGTATTCCCTTTGCCGGTATTGAGGTAAAATGACAACATAAAGTTTGGAGGTGCTCCATGAAAACACGTATTGCAGCCTTTTATCTCGTGGCACTGCTGATGGCCGTTCCCGCGTGGGCGGAGGATTTTTCCGCCGAAACCGAACCCGCATTCCCTGAAAGCCAAAAGTTCAAGGAGGCCGAAACCGAGTCCGTCGAAAATCCGCGTCCCAACACCGACCTTGTCTTCGTGAAAAACCGGCAGGGCGCGTTGTTCTACCTCATGCTGGGGAACAATTCCCTCGATCTCGACGCGCTCAACAGCCGCCTCTCCTCCAACGGCTATTCCACCCTCGAAAAGAATTTCGTCATGTTCGGCGTGGGTGGCCACGCCGTGATGGACAACTGGATCGCCGGCGGCGAGGCGCACTGGATGAACCGGCAAAAAACCACCAGTGGCGCCTATGATCTTTATGTAACCGGCGGCTATTTCATGGTGAACGCCGGATATGTGGTGCGGCGCGCCGACACCTACATGATTTATCCGATGGCGGGGATCGGTTTCGGCACCCTCACCCTCAACATACAATCAGCCACTTCTCCCACCTTCGACCAAGCGTTGGCAAATCCCAAAAGCGGCACCCAGCTAACCCACTCCTCGGCCGTTTTCAACATAGCGCTGGCGGCGGACGGGTTGGCCCCCGTCATCCATACGGGGAGCAGCATCCATATGCCGTTCACTTTTGGCTTCCGCGCCGGGTATCTTTTTTCAACCCCCCTCGGCGGATGGCAAAGCACTGAAGGTGACTCCAGCGGCGGCCCTTCCCTGTCCTTCACCGGCCCCTACATGCAAATTACCATGGGCCTCGGATTTATGTTAGGCTGATCCGGCGACGCGCCCCGCGCAGCATGCAAAAAAGACGATGGAAGATAAACAACAACCCGCGAACGGCGGACGGAAAACGGTCATACTCAAAATCGCCGTGATCTTTATCATCGTCGGCGCGGCGAGCGGCGGATGGTGGTGGACAACCGGCCGGTTTTTTGAGTATACCGACAACGCCTACGTTGCCGGTAATCTGGTTGCCATCACCCCACAGGCCGGCGGCACCGTTGTGGCCATCCTCGCCGATAATACGGACTTTGTGAAACAAGGCGATGCGCTGGTCCGGATGGACACCACCGACGCGAAAATCGCGCTTGAAAAAGCTGAGAGTGAACTGGCGGTGGCGGTACGTCAAGCGGGCAATACGCTGGAAGGGGTGAAAACCCGGCGGGCACGCCTTGCCATGCGCGAAGCCGATCTGGAAAAAACAAAAAACGATTTCGAGCGGCGCAAAAAGCTGTTTGAAGATCATGCCGTCACGCAAGAGACGTTTGACCATGCCCGCATTGAATACGAGAACGCCCAAACCGCGGTCAACCTCACGCGCCACGAGTTGGCCGAGGCGCAAATCACCGCGGCGGGCATCCGTGCCGAGGATAACCCCCACGTGGCGATGGCGAAAACAAAAGTGCGCGAAGCATTTGTCGCATTGCGGCGGATGAGCCTGGTAGCGCCGGTGAGCGGCTATGTGGCGCGCCGCGCCATACAGTTGGGGGAACGGGCCGTCCCCGGCAAGCCGCTCATGGCGGTGGTGCCGGTCGACGCATTGAGCGTTGAAGCCAACTTTAAAGAAAACCAACTTAAACATATGCACGCCGGCCAGCCGGTGGAAATCGTTTCGGACATCTACGGCAACGGAGTTCGCTTCCATGGCACGGTGGTTGGGATCGGCGCGGGAACCGGCTCCGTCTTTTCAATCCTCCCCGCGCAAAACGCCACCGGCAACTGGATCAAAGTGGTGCAGCGCGTGCCGGTGAAAATATCGCTCATGCCCGGGGAGCTTAAAGAACATCCTCTTATTGTCGGGCTCTCGCTTTCCGCGACCGTCGACATCCACGGGAATGGCGATGTCCCGCTGAGGCCCGGCGCCATCAAACACGAACTCGCCACTACCGTATATGACACAGAGGATGCGGGGGCCGACGAACTCATCGCCGGTATCATCGCCAAAAACCTGAAGGCCCTCCCGGCGGCGGAAACGCGCTGACCGTGCAGCCGCAGGCGGCTCCACAACACCCCTACCTTACCGGCGCGCCGCTGGCCCTAGCCACCTTTTCGCTGGCGCTGGCCACCTTTATGAACGTGCTGGATACCACCATCGCCAACGTTTCCATCCCCCATATCGCCGGCGACCTTTCGGTCAGCCCCAATCAAGGAACATGGATCATCACCTCCTACGCCGTGGCCACGGCCATCGTCGTGCCGCTATCAGGCTGGCTGGCGCGCCGGTTCGGCGAAGTGCGGCTTTTCGTCACCTGTACGCTCCTGTTCAGCTTTGCTTCGGTACTCTGTGGGCTTGCCCCCACGTTTGATACGTTGGTTGATTTCCGCGCCCTGCAAGGGGCCGTGGCGGGGCCGATGATCCCTATTTCGCAAGCGTTGCTCCTAAAATGCTACCCGCCCGAAAAAAAGGGAATGGCGCTTGGGTTTTGGTCCATTACCACCGTGGTCGCCCCGATCATCGGGCCGATCATGGGCGGGTGGATCACCGACAACCACGGATGGGAATGGATTTTCTATATCAACCTGCCGGTCGGATTAATCTGCGCCTACAGCGCCTGGAACATTTTAAAGGAGCGCGAAACCGCCATCGTAAAACAGCCGGTGGACAAAGTGGGACTGGCGCTGCTGGCTATTTGGGTGGGAAGCCTACAGCTCTGTTTCGACATGGGGCATCAGGAAGACTGGTTCGATTCCCCCAAGATCACCGCGTTGGCGATAACGGCATTCGTGGGTTTCGTTTTTTTCGTCGCGTGGGAACTGATGGAGGATCACCCCATCGTCGACCTCTCGCTTTTCAAAAACCGGAACTATACCGTGGCGACCATCGCGATAAGTATCGGCTACATGGCCTTTTTCGGCAACGCGGTGCTGATACCACTTTGGCTGCAAACGCAAATGGGCTATACCGCCCTGTGGGCGGGCCTCGCCAGCGCCCCCATCGGCGTTTTCACCCTCATACTCACCCCCATCGTGGCGAATAACCTCCATCGCGCCGACCTGCGGTGGGTGGCAACCTTCGCCTTCTCCGTTTTCGCGTTTACCAGTTTCTGGCAAGCATCCTTCAATACCGATATCACATTCGCCGGCGTGGCGCTTCCGCGGCTGATACAGGGAATGGGAATGGCCTGCTTTTTCGTGCCGATGACTACCATCTCGCTCTCCCACATTGCACACGAAAAGATCGCCAGCGCCGCCGGGATGACGAATTTCGTCCGGATTCTCGGCGGAAGCTTCGGCACCTCGCTCATCATCACGTTGTGGGGCGACCGCATTGGCCACCACCGCACGATGTTGTCCGAGAACATCTCCCCGTATAACCCCACGTGGAATTTTATGCGGGATAAAATGGAGGAGACGGGAATGGGATTCGAAGCCGCCCTTCAGACAATCTCGCGCATAGTGGACAGACAGGCAACAATGCTGGCGACGGATGACCTCTTTTTCCTTACCGGCATTATCTTCACATTCCTTATCGCCGTCGTATGGTTCAGCCAGCGGGTGCGGATACCCACCAAAAGATAACACCGGCGCCATCGGGCGCCATCTGATTTCCCTTTCTGCAAAAATTGAGCGATAATAATGCATGTGAGAGTGATACTCATCTTTGATTTCAAAGGAGGCACTGGATCATGAAGAAATCTTTCATTCCTTTGACGGCAAGCC
>JAHFEK010000014.1:37039-54009 GCA_023248495.1 Nitrospinales bacterium | reverse complement strand
TGGGAGTGTTCAGCGACAAAACCAGCATCGAACGGATACTATTCGCGGTGTTTACCTATGAAAACAAAAAACAGGGAACCATTACCCCTTTCCTCGTGACACAAAATTCTTGACGTTACCTCCTCTTAGCCGCCGGAAAAGTGGGACTATAATGGAATCGTCATGTCCGACATCAAATATTACCGCTGTTCCGCCGCCGAAACGGCCGCCGCGCTGCGAACCGACACTCAAAATGGGCTATCCGCCGAGGAAGCGTCGCTCCGCCTCAAGACAAGCGGCCTCAACCGGCTTGAAAAGACAAACAGACGATCCGTGTCGCGCATCGCGCTGGAACAATTGACCGACCTGTTGGTTATTATCCTCATCGTGGCGGGTTTCATCTCGGTCTATCTGGAGGTGTACCGCGATGCGCTGCTAATGTTTGGCATCGTGGCGGCCAATACCAGCATCCGTTTTTACCAGGAATATAAGTCGGAAAAAATCATCGATGCGCTTGTCGCCATGATGATTCCCATGGCGAAAGTGGTGCGCGGCGGCTCGGTGCTGGAGATCAGCGCGCTCAATCTCGTCCCCGGCGACGTGGTTTTGATGGAGGAAGGTGACGGCGTGCCGGCCGATATCCGTCTTGCCGAAAGCGAAAAATTCGCCACGAACGACTTCCTCCTCACCGGTGAAACAATGCCACAGCCCAAAAGCCACACCCTGGCTATTACCCGCGATGTGCCGGTAACCAACCAGGACAACTGCGTTTTCAGCGGCGTGACCGTGGCGCGCGGCGCGGCCCGCGGCATTGTTTTCGCCACCGGCATGGACAGCGAGATCGGCCGTATAGCCGCCGGCACGGAAGAAATCGTGGCGGCTCTTTCCCCCTTGCAGAAGGAAGTGGCCGATTTGGCGCGCAAGCTCACCCGTATCACGCTAGCGGTAATGGCCGTGCTATTCGCCGTGAAACTTTTTTTCCAAACACCGCTGCACGAGGCTCTGGTTTTCGCCATCGGCGTTGCGGCGGCGCTGGTGCCGGAAGGAATGCCGACGCAGATATCCGTGGCGTTGGCGTTGGGCATGCGGCGGCTGTCGCGGCAAAACGCCGTGGCAAAAAAACTCTCCGCCATAGAAACCGTCGGAGCCGCCACCGTCATTGCTTCCGATAAAACCGGCACCATCACCCGCAACGAAATCACTATCAGCCACTGCCACTTCGGCGACCGGATTTTTTTCATTTCCGGCAACGGTTACGCCCCCATAGGCGAAATCGTCGATACGGCGGGAAGGAGCTACCACCGGGAAACGATTGGCGACCTGAAAGTCTTCTTCCTTGATGGCTACCTCTCCTCCACCGGAACCGTCCACCCCCCCGATGCCGAACACCGCGCATGGTACGCCGTGGGAGACCCCACCGACGCCGCCTTCGCCACACTCGCCCAAAAAGCGGGGTATGACCTCGACGAGGTGGACAGCCTCTACCCCCGCATCGCCCTCTTCCCCTTTGACAACGAGAGAAAGCGGATGTCGGTGGTGCGCCGACACAAGGAAAAATGGATCGTCTTTGTAAAGGGGGCGGCTGAAACCGTGCTGGATGCCTGCGCGTTTTACGCCACCGATGGCGTGGTGAAGCCGCTGACGGACGCGGACCGCGAGCGGCTGTTAAGCCTAGCCCAGAGCCACGCCATCCAATCGCTGCGGGTGCTGGCGCTCGCGTACCGCGACATTCCCCCGCGCGAAACGTATACGCCGGACGAGGCGGAAAGCGGCCTGACCTTCTCCGGCATGGTCATGATGCTGGATCCGTTGCACGATGGCGTGAAGGAAGCGGTTGCCGCCGCCTACGCGGCGCATATGAAAGTGATGATGATAACCGGCGATAACGCCGCCACGGCAAAATCGGTCGCGCACACCATCGGCATGTTGGCCGACGGCAACCGGCTGCCGGATGTAATCGACGGTGAAGAACTGGAGCGGATGGACGATGCGGCGGTGGATGCCGCGATGCAAGCCCGCTCGGTGATCTTCTCCCGTGTAACGCCCAAGGACAAACTCCGCATCGTCGAAATCCTCAAGGCGCGGGGGGAAGTGGTGGCGGTCACCGGCGATGGTGTCAACGACGCGCTATCGCTCAAGCGGGCCGACATCGGCATCGCGATGGGGCTCAAAGGGAGCGAGGTGGCGCGCGAAGCGGCCGACCTCGTGCTTCTGGACGACAACTTCGCCACCATTGTCGTCGCCATCCGCGAAGGGCGCACCATCTACCGTAATCTTGAAAAGACCATAACCTCATCGCTCACCTCGAACTTCGGCGAGCTTTCCTGCGTGCTGCTCGGTTTCGCGGGCGGTTTTTGGGGAGTTCCCCAGCCGTTGTTGGCGGTGCAGATACTGGCGGTCGACCTCATCGGCGAGATGCTTCCGCTCACCTTTCTGACTTACGACCCGCCGGAGCCGGATCTCATGACGCGCCCCCCGCGCTCGCTGCATCATCACGTCATCAACCGGGAAACGCTGCCGAACATCATCTTCTTCGGCTTCCTTATGGGATTGTTCGGCTTTGGCGCGTTCATGGGAATCTATTACGGGCCCGCGCACGAAACGCTGCATTACGAGCGGGCGCTGGCCGCCAGCTACAGCGCCATCGTCCTCTGCCAATTCATGAATATCCTCTCGCGCCGCACGGACAAGTCGGTCTTCGGCGCCTACCTGTTTTCCAACGGCCATCTGCTCGCCGCGTTCTTCGCCTCGCTCCTCTTCGTGCTGGCGATTGTCTATGTGCCGTGGATCAATCCCTTTTTCCATGCCGCGCCGCTGACATTCGCCGAATGGCGCTATCCGCTGACCGCAGCCGCCCTCTTTCTGCTGGCGCACGAACTGCGCAAAGCCCTCCGCCCCGCCCCCATCGCACAATTGAATCTCTGACCCTCCTTGGCGGAGTCTCTCAAAGAGGACTCCCAGAAGTTCCAACCGACTATGACGGGCTTAACTGGGGATCGATTAGGCGGCAAGAGTGCCGCCCCTACCGGGGTAGGGGCGAGTTCATTCGCCCATTGGCGCAACGCGCCAAACGATTTCGGCCCGGCGGGCCGATGTACATGCTAAGAGCATGTACCCACCGAGAGATAAGGAAGCTTGGATAATATGCCTGGATCCCGGGTCAATCCCGGGATGAGTATTCATGTCCCGATTTCGATATTCATTCCGCTTTCTTTAGCTGTTCCTTGAGGCTTGGCAATTCCTTTTCGATCACCGACCAGACTTTCTCCAGATCCACCCCTTCATATTGATGAATGAGCACATTCCGCAATCCGGCAATGCGTTTCCATTGAATGGCCGGGGCAAAGCCGCGCGTGTTATCAGAAATCCGTTTTGCGGCTTCGCCGATAATCTCCAAATTTCTTATGACCGCATCCTGGGTTTTACGGTCGGCAAGAAAAACGTCGCGCCCTTCGATGGTTTACTGAAAAATTCGCTCGATGGATTCCTGAATGTGGATGATGTAAAGCTTGTCGTCTTTCACAGCTTTACGGCGTCGGCAAGAATACGGTCTTTGATATACCAATGCAGGGCGTTGGGCGTTACCACGTCCACCTTTTGCCCCAGATATTCTTCCAGATCCCGAATAAGGCCCACTTGATCCAGCAGGCTCCGCTCCTTGTCAAACTCAACGAGGAAATCTATATCGCTATCTGTCCCGGCGTTTCCATGCACCACGGAACCGAACACGCGGACATTGTGCGCCCCATGCTCCTGGGCAATGCGCAGTATTTCCCGCCGCTTTTCCTTTAGCAATATTTCAATAGTCATTTTCAATTCTCCGTCTCGATCATTCTACCGCAGACTGCGGCATTGCCCAAATATTGAGATCGGTCTGGCGGACCGATGTACATGCTGAAAGCATGTGCCCACCGGGATAAAGAAAGCTTGGATAATATGGCTGGATTCCCGCCTGCGCGGGAATGGCACGGGGATGCCCTCTCCGCCCGCCACCGGGTGATACCCAGACTTTTATCAACGTGGAAACGGGGGGTTTGCGCTTCTAATCATGCTAAGATAATCGGATAACAACGAGACGTTTTCATTGCAGAGGTTTTTATGGCCGGACAGGATAAGAAGCAGGACATTTCCGAACTGACAAAGCGGGAATACAAATACGGATTTACCACCGACATCGAAGCGGATGTGCTTCCCAAAGGGCTGAACGAAGGAACCGTCCGCGCCATCGGGGCGAAAAAGAACGAGCCGGACTACATGCTGGAGTTCCGGCTGGCCGCATACCGCCAGTGGCTCACGATGAAGCACCCGGACTGGGCGCACCTGAAAATCGAGCCGATCGACTTTCAGGACATCACCTACTACTCCGCCCCGAAGAAACAGGAAAAGCTGCAAAGCATCGACGAGGTGCCGCCGGAAATCCTGAAAACCTTCGAAAAACTCGGCATCCCGTTGATGGAGCAGAAGCGGCTTTCCAACGTGGCGGTCGACGCGGTGTTCGATTCGGTGAGCGTGGCGACCACCCATCAGAAAAAGCTGGCCAAACAGGGGATCATCTTTTGTTCCATCTCCGAGGCGCTGCGCACGCACCCCGAACTGGTGAAAAAATATCTTGGTTCGGTGGTGCCGATCACCGACAACTTTTACGCCGCGCTCAACAGCGCCGTTTTTTCGGACGGCTCGTTCGTCTACATCCCGCCGGACACCAAATGCCCGATGGAGCTTTCCACCTACTTCCGCATCAACACGGAAGGGGCCGGTCAGTTCGAGCGGACGCTCATCATCTGCGATAAAAACAGCTCGGTCAGCTACATTGAGGGATGCACCGCGCCGTCGTTCGACACGCGGCAGCTTCACGCGGCCATCGTGGAGCTGGTGGCGCTGGATAACGCCGACATCAAATACAGCACCGTGCAAAACTGGTTCGCGGGCGACCCGGAAACCGGCAAGGGGGGCATTTACAACTTTGTGGTGAAGCGCGGCAAGTGCCTGGGCGTGAACAGCAAGATAAGCTGGACGCAGATAGAGACCGGCAGCGCCATCACCTGGAAATATCCCAGTTGCGTGCTGGTGGGCGACGGATCGCAAGGCGAGTTCTACTCGGTGGCGCTGACCACCGGCCACCAGCAGGCCGACACCGGCACCCGGATGATACACATCGGCAAGAACACCCGCTCGGTCATCATCTCGAAAGGGATTTCGGCGGACGTGGCGAGCAACGCCTACCGCGGACTGGTGAAAGTCGCCAGCGTGGCGGAAGGGGCGCGCAACTACACCCAATGCGACAGCATGCTGGTGGGGGATAAATGCTCGGCGCACACGTTCCCCTATATCGAGGTGGGCAACGAAAACGCGCAGGTGGAGCACGAAGCCTCAACCTCGAAGATCAGCGAAGAACAGCTTCTCTACTTCCAGCAGCGCGGCATCGGGAAGGAAGAGGCGATACGGACGATACTCAACGGATTTTGCAAAGACGTATTCAACCAACTGCCGATGGAATTCGCGGTGGAGGCGCAGAAACTGCTCGCGCTGAAACTGGAACACAGCGTCGGCTGACGAACGGAGAAAAACATGCTTGAAATAAAAGAACTGCGCGCGGGATACGGCGAAGCCGAAATCCTCAAGGGAATATCACTGACCGTGAAGCCGGGGGAAATCCACGGCATCATGGGGCCGAACGGCCACGGCAAAAGCACCATGAGCAAGATACTGATCGGCCACCCCGCCTACACCGTCACCGGCGGCGGCGTCACCTTCAACGGCAAAAACCTGCTGGAGATGCCGCCGGAAAAACGGGCCTTGGAAGGGATGTTCCTCGCCTACCAGTACCCGGTCGAGATCCCCGGCGTGAACAACGCCGAATTCCTCCGGATGGCCTACAACGAAAAACGGAAACACGAAAAGCTGGAGCCGGTCGACCCGCTGGACTTCGACGAACTGCTCAACGCGAAAATGAAATTCCTGAACATGGACAGCCGCTTCAAGGAACGGGCCGTGAACGAAGGTTTCTCCGGCGGCGAAAAGAAAAAGAACGAAATCCTCCAGATGGCGCTGCTGGAGCCGAAAGTGGCGATACTGGACGAGATCGACAGCGGCCTCGACATCGACGCGCTGAAAGTGGTGGCCGAAGGGGTGAACAAGCTGGCGGGGCCGGGCAACAGCCTGCTGATTATCACCCATTACCCCCGCATATTGCAGTACATCAAGCCGCATCATGTGCATGTGCTGATCCGGGGGAACATCGTCCGCTCCGGCGGCATGGATTTGGCCGAAGAGCTGGAAACGACCGGCTACGACAGCTACCTGAAAGGGAAATAAGATGGCGCCCGGCGAACCGATAGTCAAGGATTCCCCCTTTTTCGCGGCACTCGACCGCTTTGTCCAAAAAGCGGAATTCCGCGCGTTGAACGAAGCGTCGCTGGCGCGGATTATGGAAATCGGGGGCCTGCCCGGGCGCAAGCATGAGATGTTCACCTTCGCCAACGTCCGCCCGCATATCGATCTTCCGTTCCAGCCGAAATTCGGCATGGAGGGGCTTTCGTGCGCCACGGTGCGGCAACTTGTTTACCACGGTTGTGAAAAATCGTTCCTCGTGGTCGCCGATGGCGTCTATTATCCCGCGCTTTCCGACATCAGCGCGGTGCGCGAGGAGCTGACCGTCCATCCGCTGGCGGAAGCGATGGCCGCCGTTGGGCCTCGCCTGCGCGACGCGGCCGCCGCCGAAACCGACATCACCGCCGCGATGAACGGCGCGTTTTGCTCCAGCGGGCTAGCCATCAATGTAAAAGCGGGGGCGAAGCTCTCCGCGCCGCTGCAAATCATCGTCTATTCCACCTCCGCCAAAGAGCGGCTGAACGCAACCTTTCCCGCGGTCACTCTCGACATGGGAGAAGGAGCCAAAGCGGCCGTCATCGTGAAATCCGCCGGCGAAACGGGCGCGTACCTCGGCAACGCGCTCTTCGACCTGCGGCTCGGCATTGCCGCCACGCTCGATTGGGCATACATACAGGCCGACGACGCGGCGGCGGTTCATCTATCTAAAATACGGTTGACGGCGCAGAAATACGCCCGGTTCAACGGCGTCACCGCCAGCAAGGGGGGCCGCATGACGCGGCACCATCACGAATGCCGCCTTCAAGGGGAAGGGGCCGAGCTTTCGCTTTCGGGCGTCGCCATCCTTGAGAAGAAAGAAGAGGCGCACCACTACGTGCGGGTGCACCACGAGGTTCCCCGCTGCCAAAGCCGCCAGCATTTTAAAAACATCCTGCACGACGCGGGGCACAGCAGCGTGGATACCTGCGTGACCGTACACCCCGGCGCGCAGCTGAGCGACAGCAACCAACTGGTAAACAACCTGATGCTCTCGCCGGACGCCCGGGCCGATAACAAGCCGTGGCTTTCCATCTACGCCGACGACGTGAAATGCACGCACGGGGCGACCGTTGGCAAGATCGACGAGGATCAGGTATTTTATTTGAAAAGCCGGGGCATCGCGGAGGCGCGGGCGCGGGCATTGCTCACCACCAGCTTCGCGCAAAGCGTTATTGCCGCCATCCCGCAGGTGGATGCCGCGCTGGATGCCCGCGACATGCTCATCGGCAAACTGGAAGCAAAAGGATTTGGAGTTAACTGACATGGCTCATTTTGACGTGGAAAAAATCCGGGCGGATTTCCCCATGCTCGCCGCGCTGGAGGGAGGTAAACCGCTGGTCTACCTCGATAACGCCGCCACCACCCACAAACCGTGGGCGGTCATCGACCGGATACGCGATTTCGACAGCAAGGAATACGCCACCGTCCGGCGCGGCAGCTACCGGCTGGGCGAGCGCGCCACCGACATGTTCGAACAGGCGCGGAAGAAGGTGCAAAAGTTCATCAACGCCTCCGATCACCGGGAGATTATTTTCACCAGCGGCGCCACGCAATCGATCAACCTCGCCGCATACAGCTTTGGCAAAAAATTCATCGGCGCGGGGGACGAGATTGTCGTCACCCAGATGGAGCACCACGCCAACTTTGTGCCGTGGCAGCTTCTCTGCCAGGAAAAGGGGGCCGTACTCCGCGTCGCCCCGATAACCGACAGCGGCGAACTCATCATTGAGGAGTTCGCGAAGCTCCTCGGTCCCAAGACAAAGTTGGTGGCCGTGACCATGTGCTCCAACGTGCTGGGGACGGTGAACCCCGTGAAAGAAATTTGCAAAATGGCGCACGACGCGGGCGCGAAAGTGCTGGTGGACGGCGCGCAGAGCACCCCGCATATGGCTATCGACGTGCGCGGCATCGACTGCGACTTCTACGCGTTCTCCGGCCACAAGATGTACGGGCCCAGCGGTACCGGGGTCCTTTATGGAAAATATGAATTGCTCGATGTGTTGCCGCCATATGTTTCGGGTGGCGACATGATTAACGCCGTCAGCTTGGAAAAAACCACTTTTTCCAAGCCACCAGGCCGGTTCGAAGCGGGCACCCCCGCCATCTCGCAGGTAATCGGCCTTGGTGCGGCGGTGGATTATCTCACCGGTATCGGCATGGATAACATCGCCGCGTATGAACACGAACTGCTGGAATACGGCACCAAGATTCTTTCAAAGGTGCCGGGACTCCACATCATCGGCACCGCGCCACACAAGGGGGCGATCCTCTCTTTCACGATGGATGCGGCGCATCCGCACGATATCGTAACCATCATCGATCAGGAAGGGGTCTGCGCGCGGGGCGGGCACCACTGCGCCCAGCCGCTGATGACCCGGTACGGCGTGCCGGCCACTGCCCGCGCCTCGCTGGCGTTCTATAACACGAAGCGGGAAATAGACTGCCTTGCCAAGGCCCTGCAAAAAGTGCTGGAGGTATTCGCGTAATGTCGTACCAAAACGAGCTGTACCAACAGGTGATCCTCGACCACAACAAGAACCCGCGCAATTTCCGGGAAATCGGCGAGACCGCGCACTCCTGCAACGGGCACAATCCCCTCTGCGGCGACAAAATAAACATCTACCTGAAAATCGCGCCCGGCGACGTGATAGAGGATGTCTCGTTTACCGGCTCGGGCTGTGCCATCAGCAAGGCAAGCGCCAGCCTGATGACCACCTTCTTAAAAGGTAAAACCGCCGCCGAAGCAAAACTGGTATTCGACGAATTCCACAAAATGGTGCTGGGCGACCTCGATCCCGCCACGCAGGAACACCACCTCGGCAAGCTGACGATCTTTCAGGGGGTGCGCGAATTCTCCTCGCGCATCAAGTGCGCTTCGCTGGCGTGGCACACGCTCATCTGCGCCATCGACAAAACCGGCGAAACCACGATGGAGTGACGAGGCTTACGCAAGCCCCTTCTCTGTCATCCCGGGCTTGACCCGGGATCCAGACACATTATCAAAACTTCCCCTATCGGCCCAGCGGGTCGATCCTGCTTGGCACTTTGCGCCAATGCACATGCTTGTATCAACTCGGAAAAATAGAGAAAGCTTGGATAGTGTGACTGGATCCCCGCCTTCGCGGGGATGACAAGCGGAGGAAGGGAGCGGGCGAGCCACCACCTTAGATGCCGCTACGCCAGGCCTTTATCAGAGAGTTCTTTGGCGGCGGCGTCGAAGTGGTCGTTGGCGTCGGCCGTGCGCGCCCACTCAATGAGCCGTTTCATTCCTTCTTCGAAATTGACGGCGGGGGTATAACCGAGCAGTTTGCGCGCGCGCGTGAGATCGGCGTAGCAGTGGCGGATGTCCCCTTTGCGGCAGGTGCCGGTGATTTGCGGTTCGATGTCGGGGCGGCCATGCAGGCGGGCCAGCGTTTCGGCCACTACGCGGATCGGCGTTGGCACGCCGCAGCCGATATTCAGCGCTTTGTAATCGGCGCCGCTTTTTTCCAGCGCCAGCAGGTTGGCGGCCACCACATCGTCTACCGATACAAAATCGCGGCTCTGCCCGCCATCCTCGTATACCACCGGGCGGTTACCGCACTTGATGCGAGTCATGAAGATGGCGCTCACGCCGGTGTACGGGTTGGAAAGCGACTGCCGCGGGCCGTAGACATTAAAGTAACGCAACGCCACCGACGGTATGCCGTAAGTGAGGCCGATGTTGAGCACGATGTCTTCCTGCGCCATTTTGGCTATGGAGTAAATGGAGTTGGGGGTGCGGCGCGCCTCCTCGCGCGTGGCGGCCACGGTTAGCCGTCCGTGACACCCCGGACAGTAGTTTTCCCAATCCCCTTTTTCCAGATCGGCGGCGCGGCGCATGGCGCCCTTCACGGTCCCACAGCGCACGCAGACGTACTCGCCTTCCCCGTAGCTGCTCATGCTGGATGCAACCACCACCTTGCGCACGGCGTGGGGTTCGTTGGCGAGGATGTCCATCAATACGGCGGTTCCCCGGATATTCACGTCGGTATAGTGTTCCACCTTGTATTGCGATTGCCCCACCCCCACGGCGGCGGCATGGTGAAAGACCGCATTGATCCCATCGAGCGCCTTGTGCAGGGCCGCACGGTCGCGCACGTCCCCCTTGATGAATTCAGCGCGCGGGTTTAAATAGGATGGGGGATTGCCGCCGGGATGCACCTGCGGATCAAGATTGTCGAAAATGCGTACCGTGTGACCGCGCAAAACAAGCGCGTCCGCTATGTGGGAGCCAATAAAGCCGGCGCCGCCCGTAATAAGTATGTTCATCCGTTTCATCTCTGCAAAGAAGGGCACGTACTGATTAACGGTCAACAAGCCAAAAACTTGAGCGCGCCTTCCCAAATTTTATCGCGAACTCCCGTGGAAGAACCGCTCAGAACGAATACCCCACCTTGACGGTGTAAACCTCCATCCGGCTTTCCGGCTGGTGCACATAACCGGCGGTAACCCCGCCAATGGCATAGGAGACGGGATCCGATTCCTTGAACAGGTAACTGTCAAAATCAAGGGTAACACTCAACGGATTGTTGAAGCGCCAGCCGATGGAACCGTAATAGCTGATCTCCGGCTTGGGCGACAGCGCCACGTTGTCATCAGCTAAACCGGCGCTCTTAAAACCGGCCGATTCGCTAAGATACAAGGGGTATTTCAACCCGGCGGCGACTTCCATCCCGTTTTTCACCGGCACCATCGCAACGCCCGCCCGCAAAAACCCGATGATGTAGGTTTCTTTATAACCCGTAACGCCGCCCTTCCCCTTAATGTCGCGAACCCAATAATCCAGCCCCAATCCGGTAACCAGATCAAAATAATGCCGATCCGTTTCATCGGGCTGAATGCCGGAATCAAGCCGGTAATGAAGCAACGCTTCATTGAGCATTCCCTGATAACCGGTGGCGGTGGAAAAAGGATTGCATACTCCGCTCGCGTCGCATGCCTGGCCGGTGTACTTTGTATCGCCAAAATAATATCTGCCGTTATAACCAAACAGCAGTCCGGACTGGCCGCTCCCCAGCCAACGCAATCCAAGAACGTAGCGGGGACCGCTTTCATCCAACAGCTTGGCGCCGCCGCTATATTCACCCCAACTGAAGCGTTCAACGCCCGTGGTGAGGCGCACTTCCGCAAGGACATTATCCGGGGTGGCGCACCAAAAAACCGTCCACGCGCCGAGCAGGCCGAGCATTCTGCCGCAAAAACGGAAAAGCTCGGCCTTGTTATTCCACTTCATCGAATACCTTTTTATCCAATGCCATATCCAGAAAACTATGCGCGATATTACGCCCCGAAAACCTCTTACTTTAAAACTGATTGTACTACATACTCCCCCATTGTTGAACCACTTTGGGGTTGGCGCTTAATGGGCTGGGGCGGAGGTCTCCGGCGGGGATCCGGTTCTGAGCAGCGAACGCTTTACGAACTCGTGGGGCTCGGTGCCTTCCTTGAAACCTTCAAAGAAAGATTGTGGATCATCCGGCATGGTCAGCAACCCCGCTTCCTTGTTGATCCGGACAAAAACGATGTTCTTCGGCGGCGTGAACGGCTTCACTTCAAGATCCTTGATCACCGTGCGCATGTAATTGAGCCAGATCGGCGCGGCGGCGCGTCCCCCCACCTCGTTTTTGCCAATAGGCTCGCGTTGATCCCGGCCGATCCAGACGCCAGTCACCACGCCAGACGTGAAACCGATAAACCAGGCATCCACAAAATCATTGGTGGTGCCGGTTTTTCCCGCCGTCGGCACTCCCAGGGAACGGACGGCCGTGGCGGTACCCTCTTCCACCACACCGGTCATTACATTGGTCATGAGATACGCCGTGTCTTCCGGCATTGCCTGAACCGGCGCGGGCGCGGCGGTTTCCAACACTTTGCCGCTGAGGGTTTCGATGCGCCGGATGGAGGTTGGCTCGACACGCATTCCCTTGTTCGCGATCACGCCGTACACCGAGGTCAATTCCATCAGCGATACACTGGACGAACCGAGCGCGATGGAAAGATCCCTTTTCAACGGGGAGACAATCCCCAGCGTGCGCGCCCAATCAAGAACATAATGAACGCCGATCTTGTCCAGCACTTTGATGGTCACGACGTTCCTTGACTCGGTGACGGCGGTGCGGATGGTGGTCGGGCCATAGAACGCGTTGGCGAAGTTGGCCGGCTTCCAAGCCTGCTCTTCTTCGGCGCCCTCCAGCGTCACCGGCGAATCGATCACGATAGTGGATGGAGTAAACCCGCGATCAAGCGCGGCGGAATAGATCACCGGCTTGAAGGCGGAGCCGGGCTGGCGCAACGCCTGCACTGCACGGTTAAATGGACTTTTTTCAAAATCGTACCCCCCCACCATCGCGCGGATCTCCCCGCTGGCGTAGTCGATACTTACCAGCGCCCCTTGCAGCGTGGGGGTCTGGTGCAACATCAGCTGCAACGCCCCCTTGCGAATATCCTCCAGCAGTTTCACTTCGATCATGTCGCCGGGCTTCACCAACAGGTTGGCGTCCTTCACCGGTGGGTAGCTGCGGCCGTCCTCCTTGGGGTTAAACGCGTGCGCCCATCCGAAGAACGCCGGTTCAATTGTGCCCGGCACGCCGTTTACCGTTACGGTAATTCTGTCCTGAGCCACCTTCGTCACCACCGCCTTGTACGCTTTTCCCTTGGCAAAGTATTCCTTTTCATCGGACTTGCCCATAGCCGGATTCAGCTTTTCCCAATCGGGTTCTTCCTTGACGATGTCGACATGCCCGGCCACGCCGCGCCAGCCGATACGGCGGTCGCTCTCCTCGATGCCGGCAATCAATGACTGCTGCGCCTGCGTCTGCCAACCGGTGTCCAGCGTGGTATACACCCGCAATCCCTCGTGATACAGCTTCTCGGCTCCATACTTCGCATAAAGATAACGCCGGACATGCTCGGCGAAATACGGGATATCGTTCGGCGTGTGCTTGAAGTCGGCAAGCTTCAACTGCTCGGCGTTCGCCTTATCCGCCTGCTCCCGCGTAATGTAATGGGAATCAAGCATCCGCCGCAGCACCAATCCCCGGCGGTAGATGGCCCCCTTCTCGTTATTGAATGGCGAATAGTTATTGGGCGCCTTTGGAAGACCGGCCAGAAGCGCCATCTCGCCCAGGGTAAGTTTTTTGGCGGCCTTATGGAAATATAACCCGGCGGCCGCTTCCACCCCGTAGCAACCGTGGCCGTAATAAATCTGATTGAGATACACATCCAGTATCTGCTCTTTCGTCAAATGCCGCTCCAGTTCGAACGCGATGATGAATTCCTTGAGTTTGCGCGCGAAGGTTCGCTCGCGCGACAGAAACATAACCTTGGCCACCTGCTGGGTAATGGTACTTCCCCCCTGCACCACTTCGCCCGCCCTCATATTGACTATCGCCGCGCGGAATATCCCCATCACGTCAATGCCGCCATGTTGAAAAAATTTATCGTCCTCGATGGCGATGGTGGCCTTCTTCATAAGGTCGGGAATATCTTCGTATTTGAGTAAAATGCGGCGTTCCGTGTAAAATTCCGCGGCGACCTTTCCCTTGCGGTCGTAAATCGTGGTCATCAGCGAGGGATTGTAGTTCTTCAACTGCGCGACATCCGGCATCTGGCCGCGGTAGTAGTTAACGTACCCCGCCACCAATGCCGCCAAACCAATCGTGCATCCGCCGGCAAAAGCGGCGGCGACAAACAGCAGCTGGCGCGCCGTGCGGGCGGCAACAAACCGCGCCGCGAGTTCCAAGGTCTTTGAAAGCGCGGCGAAGATAATGGCGAATATCCAGCCTGCCGCCGTAAAAACCGTTATTGCCGCCGCCTTTATCCGATGCCGCTTCAATTTTTTTCCGTTTTCTTTAATAAACGCCAATATTCATCCCTCAGTTTCTGAAGGTCTTCCCATGCCTCTTTCTTGTGCCCCGGCGAACGCAGCAGGAACGAGGGATGATAGATCGGGAAAAGCGGCACCCCCGCATAATCATAAATCCGCCCCCTCATGCGCCCAATGGGGGTATCCACCCTCAGCAGCGTGTGGGCCGCATGGGTTCCCAGCGCGCAGATAATCAACGGTTTCACCGCCGCGATCTGCCGTTTTAAATATCCTTCGCACACGGCCACTTCGCCGGGCAACGGATCGCGGTTTTTCGGCGGGCGGCATTTGAGCACGTTGGCAATGTAGACGTCTTCGCGGCGGAACCCTATCGCCTCTATCATCTTGGTCAACAACTGCCCGGCGCGCCCGACAAACGGCTTGCCCTGCTCGTCTTCGTCGGCGCCTGGAGCCTCCCCCACAAACATTAAACCGCTCGCCGGATTTCCATCGGCGAACACCGTTTGTGTGCGTGTTGTGTGCAAGCCGCACGCGGTGCAGGCGGCCACCTCGCGGGCGATTGTTTCCAGAGTATCGGCAACCGCCGGCGGAACAGTGACGGAGGGCGGTTGGGAAGGGGCCGCAACCGGTTGCGCTCTCGCGGGACGCGGCAACTGCGAACCCGTTTCCACAAATTCAACGCCAATCGTCCGCAGGTACCGGAAATAGGTCTCAATTTCCTTCATCGTGCATCCATCCAATGAAGGATTATTTCATCCCGCCGGACGCCGCAAACGCGGCGGCCCCCGCCTTGAGCGCTTCATCCAGCACGATATCGGCCAGCGCCTCTTTCGTAAGTCTGCCGGTATGCAACGGCTCCTGCCCGCGGGGGATAATCACCAACTCGTTGTATGCGCCACCGAAGCCTATATCGGAACGGCTTACATCGTTGGCGCAAATAAGATCGAGGTTTTTGCGCCGCATTTTTTCCCGCGCATTATGCGCCATATCTTCGGTCTCGGCGGCAAATCCGACGAGCACGCGGCGCCCCTTCTTTTTTCCAAACATTTCCAGCAAATCCGGGTTTTGAACCAACGCCAAGGTTGGCGGCGCGTCCGTTTTCTTCATCTTTTTCGCAATGGGGGACGCTACCCGGTAATCGGATACCGCCGCGGCCATCACCAGCATATCGCACGCCTCGAAGCGGGACTCCAGCGCATCCAACATCTCCCGTGCGGTGCGCACCGCAACCGTCTCCATTCCCGCCGGCAAGGGAATTGCCACCGGGCCATGGATCAGCGTCACTTGCGCGCCGCGCGTGGCAGCGGCGCGGGCGATGGCGGTTCCCATTTTTCCCGAGGATCGGTTGGTGAGACAACGCACCGGGTCGATCGGCTCTTCAGTCGGGCCGGCGGTGACGATGACGCGCTTCCCGATAAAATCCTGTTTTCGCGCGCGGGTGGCAAGCAGGATGTCCCGTAACTGTTCAAGCGCCGGAAGCCGCCCCTCCCCTTCCTCGCCACACGCCATCGCGCCACTCTCCGGCGGGATGATGCGAATCCCGCGCGATTCAAGAATACGCAGGTTTTCCATCACGGCCGGGTTTTGGAGCATTCGGGGATTCATGGCGGGAGCCACGTAGAGCGGGCATGCCAAAGCCAGCACCGCCGTGGAAAGGAGGTCGTCCGCGATGCCATGCGCCATTTTAGCGATGAAGTTGGCTGTCGCGGGAGCAATCAGCGCGGCGTCCATTTCTTTTGAAATGTTCAAATGGTCGAAAGGATCATCTTGATGGCTCCAGTCGGCGGTAAGCACCCGGTTGCCCGAAACGGTCCGCAGCACGGCGGGGGTGACAAATTGCTCGGCGTTTTTAGTCATCACCACATGAACATCAACCCCTTCTTTCGTAAGAAGGCGGACAAAATCGGGCATCTTATACGCGGCGATGCCGCCGGTAACGCCCAAGAACATCTTTTTCTCTTTTTCCATCTCCCAATCATACCAACGCGCGGCGGCCCGCGCCACTTTTTGACGCAAACAGCGGTCTGCCCCGCGAAATGAAAAAAATCATCTCCGCAATCTTAACCTCTCAGCTTCCCCGCAATAACGGTATAATGGCATGTGTTAATCCCTTACTATAACTATACGAAACTATCGCATTGGATATAGAGGCGTTTTTATATAAGAGGCTAGTCTATGCGAATCGTATTTTTTGAACCAAAATCCCCCGACCTGCATATTTACTCCCGTATGCCGTTACCGCGCATCGGCACAATCCTGCTGGCTACCATACTGCGCGACCAGGGCCACGGCACACAGGTACAGATTGAAGAGTTGGGCGGCATACGCATGGAGGATATTGAAAAAGCCGACGCCGTCGGTATTTCCGTCATCACCTCGACCGCGCCGCGCGGCTATGAATTCGCCCGCCTTTTCCGTCAAATGGGAAAAACGGTTTTTATCGGAGGAGCCCACGCTTCCTACCTGCCTGAGGAAGCCTTACTACACTGCGACTATGTGCTGCGTGGCGAAGCGGATGAAACCATCGTCCCGTTCATCGAAGCGCTGGAACGCAAAAGCGGATTCGAGGAAATCGCCGGCCTGAGCTGGTGGCGCGATGGCGCGATAGTGCATAATGCCAATGCTCCCTACATGAAGGATCTGGAAAAAGCGCCGATACCCGATTTCCGCCTGATTACCAACTGGGAAAAGGGGATGGAAGTCACCCCCATCATGACCAGCCGCGGCTGCCCTTTCGACTGCGAATTCTGCTCCGTCTCCAACATGTTCGGACGTC
>JAHFEK010000014.1:0-37029 GCA_023248495.1 Nitrospinales bacterium | reverse complement strand
TACCGAACGGGTTTTAATGGAGTTGAGGCGGCATAAAGATCTCTGCCGCGAAAATGGGGTGAAGAACCCCGATGACTGGGTCTTCTTCTACGATGACAATTTCACCATTAATAAAAAACGGGCCAAGGAACTGCTCCGCGCCATGATACGCGAGAACCTGACCCCCCAGTGGACGGCCCAAGCCAGCGTTGATGTGGCCGACGACGAGGAGCTCCTCGCCCTCCTGAGGGAATCCAACTGCTATCTGCTTTATATAGGATTTGAGTCGATCAATCCGGAAACCCTTAAAGCCTACAACAAGAAACAAACGGTCGAGAAAATCGAAAAAGCCATCCAAAAACTCCGGCATTACGGCATCCGGGTGCATGGCATGTTTGTCTTCGGGGCCGATACCGACAACGCTTCCGTAATTACCGGCACTGTCGCCTTCGCCAAACGGAACAAACTCCACTCGGTGCAGTTCATGATCCTGACGCCGCTGCCCGGCACGCGGACCTATCAGGAATTGACCCGGCAGGCACGGATCACCACCCGCGAGTGGCATCTGTATGACGCCCACCATGTCGTGTTTGAACCGGCCCACTTCAGCCAACGCGGGCTGCAGTACGACACCATCACCGCCATGCTCAGTTTTTATGGTCTCCGCCACACCCTCAAACGGGCTTTTTTCCTGCTGCTGCGGCTGCACGACCTGAAACGGGGACTGATAGAAATTTCGATCAAGCTTTACGGCCACCGAACCCTTAAGCATTGGTTTGAGCAAAAGAAGGGATGGATAGCATCCCTTCCTGACATCGTTAAAGAGTATAAACAAGGGGAAAAAGGGCTCAAATAGCTGTTTTTCACTCATCAACATTCACGTCGAATCCCCCGCCTTTATCTATCGCCCGCATCTCCCGTGACCACTTCCCGCGTCCTCACATAAAAAAATGCCTTTAGCCCGGCCCGCCAAACTCCGAAAACACTAAGCAGATGGAAAACCACAACGCCCAACTTACAAAGGAGAACCCCGAAAAGATGTAGAACAACGGAACAAGGCAAAACGAACGAACGAACGAACGGTAAAACCCTACAACTGAAACTAAAGATGGCAAGGATGCCACGAAAATTTCAAGGAGGATACGATCATGGCTTTGCGTGTATATAACAACCTTTTCTCCGTCAACGCTCAACGAAACTTGAGCAACAACAGTTCACACCTCGGTTCATCGCTGGAAAAACTCTCTTCCGGCATGCGGATTAACAAAGCGGCGGATGACGCCGCCGGCCTTGCGATCTCTGAAGGCCTGCGCGCCCAAACCCGTTCTTTGAACCAGGCCACCCGCAACTCGAACGACGGCATCAGCCTCATCAACACGGCGGAAGGCGCGCTCTCCGAGCAGTCCTCAATCCTCGTCCGTATGCGCGAACTGGCCTCGCAGGCGGCTACCGGCACCGTCGGCAGCACGGAACGCAAAACGATCAACCGCGAATTCCAGGCCCTGAAGGACGAAATCGACCGCATCGCGTCCGTGACGGAATTCAACGGCCAAAAACTGCTTGACGGTTCCCTCTCCGCCGGCGTCACCAGCTCAGTGGTTATTCAGATTGGCATCCGGGCAACAGCCAACGACAGGCTCAGCCTGAACACCGCCGTTGACCTGACCGCCATCACCACCACCGGCTTGGCAGTACAAAACACCGGCGTGCTCACCGCGCAGTCGGCGCTGGCCTCGCTCGCCACTATCGACAGCGCCATATCGAAAGTCACCGATGGCCGCGGCCGCCTTGGCGCCGTGCAAAACCGCTTGGTGCACACCTTGGCCAACCTGGCAGTCAGCACGGAAAACCTGACCGCCGCCGAATAGCAGATCCGCGATGCCGACTACGCCACCGAAATCTCGCAGTTCACCCGGAACCAGATACTGGTGCAGGCATCCACCTCGATTTTGGCGCAGGCGAACTTGGTGCCGCAAACCGTGCTCCAGCTCCTCGGCTAATACGCGTTAGGTTAAAACAGTGAAACATAACCAAACAACCTAATGACAGAAAGAGGAGGGACACGCTGTGGCTCAACAGATACATGACCACTTCAGTCCTATCCGCCACATAAAACGTATTGATACTAAAAGCGATACGTCAATCGCGGATGGGCCGGAGATGCCATCCATTCTCATAGGGGAGTGGTGGCAACAATTCGGCGGAAGAGCGGACATTTTGAAAATGCGTATTTTGGCAAGTTTTGATTCCGGAAACGGGAAAACCATATCGGCCAAAGAAACAGCCAATACGCAGGGGCTTCAAGATGTCCAAAAAATGACTAAAAAGGCCGCTTTTCGTTCGGGCGGCGACTTTATAGGTGCCTTGTTCAACGTGTAGGGTAAAAGTTGGGAATGGCAGGAGGTGCCTAAAAACACCTCCTGCCAAATAAATGCTTTAAATTCACACACTTAAACTGCGCCAGCTCACCTAAAAAAACCCTTAAGTAGCGTCCGCCATTGCCCGATAAGTATTGGTGAACAAAGAACTTGAGGAGAATTGAACATGGCTGTTACACCGACCTCCAGCGCGGCACCGATACAGATTACCGGTCTTGTATCCGGGCTTGATAGCGCGAGCATTGTGCAAAAGCTCGTGGAATTGGAAAAAGCCCCCGTCGTCTCACTGCAAAATAAGCAAGCCGCCATAGCCGATCAGGTTTCCGCCTGGCAGACGTTCAACACCAAATTGCTAGCGCTCAACACCGCAACGCACAACCTTAACACCAACCAGAAATTCCGCGGCACCACGGGCTCGTTCACAAACGATGTTCCGGGGGGCGCCAGCATCGTAAATACGACAACCATTGGCAACGCCGGAAGCGGCACCTACAGCTTTGCCGTCGGGCACCTGGCAACGCAGCACAAAATGCAAAGCACCACCGGCTACAGCTCCCCCAACGATTCCACCGGCGCCAATAGCGTCACCATCACGTTGACCAGGGGTTCAACCGTACAGACACAAAACGGCTTGGGCGCCGGAGCTCCCGCCCAGCCCGGCATCACCCAGACATTCACCCAAGGCACCTTGCAGGATCTTAGCAATGCGATAAACTCTTCAACGCTGGGCATCACCGCCAGCATAGTGAACGGCGGCACGACCGACGCACCGAGCTACAAAATGCTCCTTTCCAGCAACGATACCGGCGCCAATCAGGCATTCACGGTTTCCTCTGTGGCGGGGCAAAACGGTTTGGGAACAAACGCGAACGCGTTAAGCTTCAGCACCACCCAGACGGCGCAGGATGCGGCGATAACCTTGGACGGCTTGGCTGTTTCCCGTTCCTCGAACACCGTTAACGACCTTCTGCCGGGCGTAAGCCTTTCGCTCACCGGCACGGGAAGCGGCAAGATCATGTTGGCCAGCGACAATGCCGGCATCGTTAAAAATGTGCAGGATTTCGCCACCGCCTATAACGATGTTATGGATTATTCCCGCACACAGTTGGCGTATACCAAAGGCCAGAGCACCAAACCGCTTTTCGGCAACAGCACCCTGGTGAACATCCAGCAAAGCCTGAGCAGCATAGTCAGCGGACCCGTGGGCGGCCTTCCGGTCAATAACGGCTACGCCTCGCTAAGCCAGGTAGGCGTCACCACCGACGTCAACAACCACTTGAGCGTGGACACCGGCCTGCTCACCCAAGCGCTCAATGCCAACGCCACCGGTGTGCGCCGCCTCTTCACCGCGAACGCACAGGGAACATACACATCCATTATCGCCACGGGCGCCACCACTTCCGCCGTCTACGACACCCAGGTGGTCAACGATTCCAACGGCTCCCCGGTGATGCAGATGCGCCGGCAGGGGACGTCGAACTGGCTCACCATGACCCAGACCGGCAACACCTTTGACGGTCCCGCCGGAAGCGACCTCGCGGGTTTTGCCATGCAAGCCAACAACATCAAGGCGGGCGATACCGGCACCATGAACGTTTCCGTTGGCATCGCCGAACAGTTGTCGTACCGCACAGGCTTCTACACGGAATACTCGGCACAGGGAGCCATCTACAACCAGCAGCAGTCGCTCGATAAACGAAACACCGACTACCAGGGCCAGATCGACACCCTCAACATGCGAATCAAGAAAAAATCGGATGACCTCACCGCGAAATATGCGCGGCTTGAGAGTGTCCTCGCGACGCTTAAAGGTCAAAGCAACTATCTTTCACAACAGCTTTCAACCTTGCCGACCACAATGCAAGGCCGGGTTGTCCAAAGGTTACGGTAAGGAGAAGCAGGAATGATAAACAGACAGGTAATGGCTTACAAGACCGCGGAAGTGGGCACCGCCAGCAAACTCAAGCTGGTGATCATGATGTACGACGGGGCGATCCGCTTTCTCAACGAGTGCAAGAAGCGTATCGACGCGGGCGACATCGCCGGCCGGGGTCTCTACATATCGAAAGCCCAGCGGATCATCGGCGAATTGCAGGAATCGCTAAACGTACAGCAGGGGGGCGATATCGCCGTGCAGTTGGAACAACTCTACGGCTTCGTAATACAAAACCTGACGAAAGCGAACATCAAAGGGGACAAAACAGCCATCGATCAGGCATTGCACGTGCTGGAAAATCTTCGCGGCGCATGGAAAGAGGTAATGCTGAACGCTCAGGCCAAAGCCACGGCCGAGCAGCAGTCCTCCGCCATGCCGCGCGTGGCGGTGCAGCTCTAAAGCCTTTCCGCCCGCGCACGCCACCCCGCCCCCTGAAGCGGCCCGCGCATTCTTTTTTCATCCCAAAGGCATATTCGCGTAAAATAGCGGTATGGACAAACGAATACTTCTCGTCATCGCCCAGCACAAATTCCGCGACGAGGAATTTGAACACCCCAAAACAGTTTTCGGGCAAGAAGGCTTTTCCGTGTCGGTTGCCGCCCCGGAAAAAAAAGAAGCCACCGGCATGAAGGGGGCAAAGATAATGCCTGATTTAACGATCTCCGATGCCGCAATGCAACAGTATGACGCCGTCGTTGTAGTGGGGGGTGGTGGCGCGAGGGAATATCTCTGGAATAACCAGACGCTCTTTAATATCCTGAACGCCCATTACGCCGCTGGCAAACCGGTGGCCGCCATCTGCATCGCCCCTGTGGTTCTGGCACAGGCGGGGCTGCTAAAGGGGGTCTCCGCCACCGTCTACAAAGAGCCTGAAACACTTGCGGAATTCGCAAAATACGGGGTAAAGCTGGAAGAGAAAGACGTGGTGGTGTCGGGCCGTATCGTCACCGCCAACGGTCCGACGGCGGCACGGGCTTTTGGCCATGCCGTTGCCGCGTTGTTGACCTGAAAACAACACTCCCGTCAGCCATAGAAAAGCCGCAAAAGAATTTTGCCCGAATACCGGCTTTCTGTTAGTATGTGCTTCTTTCCGGGAGAAAGGCACCGTCGCCAAGTGGTAAGGCCGAGGACTGCAAATCCTCTATCCCCGGTTCGAATCCGGGCGGTGCCTCCAATTTATACAGGGGCTTTTCCATTCACCATATTTCGGATACTGCGCCTCGCGCGTACTTCTAACACCGGCATCACAAATACAAAAAGAAACCATCCATTTGGCTGAATTATTCTGGTTTAGCCCCATGCTTATCGCCCGGAATACCGGTCTTTTCGTCCCAATACAAAAGATCGGCAAAATAGAACAAAACAAAGGAAACAAAAAGGGTTATGGCGCCAACTGTAAAAGCCAGTGATTTCCCATGCCATAGTCCGGCAAACCAGCGGATGAATTCATCCGCGTAAATATTCGCCATCCCGCCATAGACCCGCATATCGTGCCTGAACATTTTCGAATTCGAAGGGTCAAGCACCGACGTAAAGCCTGTGGCTCCATCCGTATCATTTTCCGAAGTTGTCAGATAAATCACGCTGGCGCCGGTCAAGCCGGCCACGAGAACAATGCCGGCCAAAATTCGGTGTAGATTTCCCATGCTGGTCAAAATGCTATGCCAGCCCTCCATATCTGTCAATGCGATTGTGGGAAACTCCGCGGTTCCCCGTTTGCGGACAAAATAAGAAACCAACGGCAGAAAGATCAATATCCCGATTGAGGAACCCAAAGCGGCGGGCAACCGAAAGTATCACGGGGAAACGCGCGGTTAACGCTCCAGCAGCAGGCAGGCTGCTTTATGGCCGGGAGATACTTCATTGAACGATGGTTCAATCTCGGCGCACCGCTTCTCCTTCACCGGGCAACGGGTATGGAAATAACAACCGGATGGGGGATTTATCGGCGAGGGCAAATCGCCTTTGAGCATGATAGCTGTGCGCCGCTTGGCGGGATCCGGAACCGGCAATGCCGCCAGCAACGCCTGTGTGTAGGGATGCAGCGGGCGGCGGAACAATTCTTCACGCGGGGCTTCTTCCACAATTTTACCGAGGTACATCACCGCAACCCGGTCGCTGATATGCCGGACCACCGAGAGGTCGTGCGAAATAAAAAGATAAGCGATGCCGTACCGCTCCTTGAGATCCACCAACAGGTTAAGCACCTGCGCCTGCACCGAGACATCAAGCGCCGACACCGGCTCATCCCCCACGATAAACGACGGGTTGAGCGCAACAGAGCGGGCGATGCCTATCCGTTGCCGCTGGCCGCCGGAAAACTCGTGTGGATAGCGCCGGGCGTGTTCGGGCCGCAACCCCACCTGCTCCATTAACTGCGCCACGCGCTCCGCCAGTTCTTTCCCCTTCGCCTGCCCATGCACGCCCAGCGGCTCGGCGATGATATTCCCCGCCGTCATGCGGGGATTGAGCGAGGAATAGGGATCCTGAAAAATGATCTGCATTTTGCCGCGGAAGCGCCGCATCCGCTCGCGCCCGAAGGCGAGGATGTTTTCACCTTCAAAACGCACCTCCCCGTCCGTCGGCTCGATGAGACGGAGAATGGAACGCCCCAGCGTGCTTTTGCCGCAACCGCTTTCGCCGACGAGGCCAAGCGTTTCACCCGGCGCGATGGTCAGCGATACGCCATCCACCGCGCGCACATGGCCGGCGGTTTTACCAAAAAGGCCGGATTTTACCGGGAACCACGTGCGCAGCCCCGTGACCTCGAGCAGTTTACCGTTATTATCCACAGCCGGATTATATACGTTTTTCCGCGGCGCGATAAGAAGGAGCAGGGGTTAAATTACCGCTGAAAAGACATCGCGGCGAAACCGACCACCGCGTCGTGATCCCCTTCCACGCTCTGCCCATATTCGATCAGCTCCCCGGTGCGCCCATCCAGCAGGCCCATCAACGTATAGAGCGCCGGATAACCGCACACATGGTTGCGGGGATTTACTTCTTTCATATATTTCACAAAACCGGGCTTATCCCCCGCCGCCACGAAAGCGACCGCCGCGCGGTCTTCCCGCTCTATCTCCTTAAGCTGTTCATCCGTCACTCCTTCCGCGTGGCCAAACCGCTTGCCCACGTGGCTCATATCAATCCCGGCGATGACACAGACTTTATCCCCCAACCGGTCGATTTGTTTTTCGAGCGCGGCGGTGAAGCGGTCCACCCGCTGGCGGTTGTAGACTGGGTGCGTCAATTCCTCGATCACTTCGGGAAAGGAAAAAAGAATGGGGACGATACGGTGTCCGCCGGGGAGCAGCTTTTGTAAAAAGAGCACCTGAAACTCCACCGAGTGTTCGTGCTTGTGCGCGTACATCTGCCGGTAAAGCGGTTCGCCAAAATCCTTTTCAAGTCCCGCGAGGAATTCGCGGTCGACCGGGCTGACCCCGAGCGGTGTTTCAAAATCCTTGTCGATGCAGGCGAAAAAATCCCCTTCCAGCGCGTGACCGATACCAAGGATGACGAACGTTTGCCCCGCACTGTTTTTCAGACGGGCAAAGGCCGCGCCGAAAACCGGCCCTCCGGCCCGCAAATCTATGTGCGGCGCTACGATCGCGAACGGCGGGGGGCCGCTTTCCCCGTGGGGGGGAATAAAACAATCCAAAGCGGCGTGTACGGCGTCTGAATCATCCGGATAGCCGCCCCCGGCCAGCGCGGCGCCTCGCACCGGCTCGGCGGAAAATGCGGCGCATACCTGTTGCTTCTGGAGCGTAAAGTTTTTATTGTCGAGGAGTCGGTTGTTGTCCAAATCCCGCACCAGGCCGCGCACGGCCTCCACCGGCGCGGTGCCGCCATACTCTTCCTTGAACGCCGCGCAAATGTCCTCGATGGTGCGGCTGCCATCCATATAAGTAATCAGCATGAAAGCGGGCAGGCTTACCGAAAGCCCCTCGGGGGTGTAGTGAAATGGATCACGGAGATTAACATAGCGCTCCCCTTCATGTTCGAAAGGTACCGGTTCAAAAAACCGTACGCGCGGCATTAACTCTTCCGTGGCCATGGGTTGATTGTACGCCGATCGCGGCGTTTATGGAAACCGATTGCTCCCCGCTTGGTACCACAGGATTTATCCTGTGGCTGCCGCGCAAGCGGCAGAAGCCTTTATTTCCTTCGGAAACAACCACAGAATGAATTCTGTGGTACCCGGAAAAGAGTAAAAAAAAGCGCCGCCCCGTTACCGGTGGCGGCGCTTTATGAAAGACGGGTTAGAAACCGATGCTCAGTTCCACCACATGGCGGGCATCTTCACGCTGTCCGGCATACGCGCCGACTTCTTCTTTGTAGTAAGCGTAATCCAGCTTGAGCAGCCAGAAATCAAGCCCGGCGCCATAGCTCAGGTACCCCTGATTCAAGCCGACGCGCAGTGCGAGTATTTTGGGAAATTTCATTTCGGCCCCCATGTGCAGGCGCTTTCCCTTATCTTTATCGGTGCCCACATTTCCACCGATGTCGTCGTAGTCCATCGCCATGGTGGTCTTCATGACCCAAATCTGGCGGGTCACCGCGAACCCCAGATTGATCTGCTGCTTGTAGGCATTCGGCACCACCGGCGAGGTTGCGGTGGCCTGATAGTCGCCGAAATCCATGCCGCCGACGTTTTGCACCGCCAAGGCCACGCGGGGTTTCCACGCCTCGCTTTCGAAATGATAGGTGGCGCCCAAGTCACCGCCAATTTTATTCGCGCTCTTGAGATCATCCGTGAAATTGTAACTCGTGTTGTTGTTGGCGATGTCAACCGCGGTGTATTCCTTGTAAAAACGCTTGTGCTGAACATACTTAAGAGTCGCGCCGAGGCGAAGGCGGTCATCCATGAAAGAATGGGCCAAAGCCATAAAGACCCCCGCATCGTTCTTAAGGTCGGCTTGCAGCACGGGATAGGATGGCGAATTCACTTCGGCGTCAAATCCCAACTTATACAAATACCCGATCTCGAAATTATGCCGCGTATAGTTCGGGAAAGCGCTGGCCCCTAAATGCTGGTGCTTGCCGATATATTTGCGCATCATATCGACCGCGCCGACGGTGTCGCCCGTCTTAAGGTTGCTGGCGTCCTTTTGGAAATCAAGCGTATTGGTGGACACGTCAATCTTTGGATTGAGAATCTCCACCTTCCCCTCTTCCGTGCTCGTCAGGCCCGCCGGATTGTAAAAAGCGGCGTTTTCATCGTCCGCTATGGCGGTGAAGGTGTTCCCCATGCCAAGCGGCCGCACGCCGGTATACAACTTGTCCATCTCAACCGCGGCAGCCTGCACACTTCCAAGCGCCATAAAAACACAAGCGACCGCCATCAACTTCTTCATTGGCAAAAATCTCCCTATTTAATTATTCCGGCTATTTATTGAAGGCAGGTCTGCAAGTAACTGATAAGCTGCGTTCCCGTGAAGCCGGGGGTGTAAGGAGCCGAGGCCGAATCCAAAACTTCATAGGAAGCCCCGCTAAGGCTTGATACGACTTTCCAGCTGCAAGTGGCCTTTACCGCATGCGTGTGATGTTGAATGCTTGCGGCCAAGTTGTTGATCGCGCCCGCGGTGCTGTTATCGCCCGAAAACGCCTTTAGCAAATTCTTCGATCCATCGACAAGGCTGGTGGCCGCATAGTCCGCATAGGTCGTGGAGGGCGCAATATAAACCGCGGTCAGGGCGGTGGTTATCGCCGTTTGGCTGGCGGCGGTTGAGCAATCCCCATTGCAATTAACCGGAATGCCGGTAAGGGGATCAAATCCACCCAATCGCGATCCGATGGCCAAGATGGTCGCGGTGGCCTGCGATATCCCAAGCTGGAGCAGGATGTCTTTCTGTTCGGTGTTATAGGTCACCGTGGCGGCTTTTACACCGGCTGCCGGCTTGAGGCCCACCGTAGCTTTGGAATTGTTCAAAATAAGAATGGCGCTGGCTATGTCGTCAAGATTCGCGGCGGTAGGATTGGGAATTCCCTTCGAGAGGACGGCAAAATCCGAGCCGCTGGTGTTGCTGTTCTTGCTGCTGTCGGCGTTCTTGGCGACGGTCAACACATCAAGACCCGCTTTGCCCATGTAGGCGGAGGCATACTGCTGCGCATCCGCTTTGTTGCTGCATGTTTTGTTGGGGCATTTCGTGTCCATAATACCGATAGCGGTGGAATAATCCCCTTTGTTGATGGCGATCTGCGCATCTTCTTTTTGGGCGGCATCGGAATTTTTGTCCGCGATCCCGCTGAATGAGTTGTTGCCGCACGCAGCCAACACAAGCGCCGACGCAAAAATTAAACCAAGCTTTTTACCAAACATAACGACACTCCTCTAAACTTTATAGTTTTTACTATTCCCACTTAAAATGAACGCGAAACTTAACATACACCCCTACTTACTGTGAATTTTAACCTCCTCCATAATGTTTCGCAATCTTTTTTTATGCCCGGAATATCCTGATTCATTAACCGTTTACGGGCCGGCCACCGACTCCCTGCCCTCAAAGTTGAATGCAATGCGGAGCAGGTCTATAGTGGTCGTATCGGTGGAATTATTAAGGAGTATTCTGACATGAGCGAGTCGGTGCGCGGCATGATCCGCATTCTGCTGGTGGAGGATAACCCGGCGGATGCCCATATGGCACGCACGGCTCTGGCGAATGGCGGAAACATCATCTTCGAGATCACGGCCGTGGAGCGGCTCGCCGAAGCCCTCGCTTTGGTGGAACTGGAAAAAAATCGGTTCGACGCCGTGTTGCTGGATCTCACGCTTCCCGACGAAATAGGGATCAACACCTTCCTGCGGGTCAACGCGGCGGCGCCGGATACCCCGGTCATCATCATATCCGGCCTCAACGACGAAGAACTCGCCATGAAAGCGATGCGCCATGGCGCACAGGATTACCTGATAAAAGGGGAAATCGACTTGAACGCGCTTCCCCACGCCGTCCGATACGCCATTGAACACAAGAAAGTGGAGCTCGAACTCAAATCGGCCCGACGCCGCGCGGAAGAAGCAACCCGCCTGAAAGACAAATTCGTGTCCCTGGTGGCGCACGACCTGCAAACCCCCCTCACGTCCATCAGCACCCTGCTCAAAATCGCCGCGATGGATACGGAAGAGCCGCTCCCCGCACGTCACGCCCGGATACTGGAACGCACCTTGGAAACGGTGGAAGGGATGTCTTCCATGATTGAGGAGCTGCTCAGTATAAGCCGTATCCAGACCGGCTCCATCATCCCCCAATCCCGTTTTATCGACGCCGCCTTCGCCACCATGTCGGTCATGGACCGATTGGCGCATGCGGCGGCGAAAAAAGGGATATCCCTCTCCAACGGCGTCCCCTCCCGAATGCGGCTGTACGCCGATCTCAATCTTTTCAGCGAGGCGCTTTTCAACATCGTTTCAAACGCCATCAAGTTTTCGAACCCCGGCGGGAGGGTGCATATCTCGGCGCCGCCGGGACAACCGGGCGTTATCGCGGTGCGTGATGATGGAATCGGCATGGATGCGGCGGCTCTGGCTAAACTCTTCAAACACGAAGAAAAATTCACCACCGTTGGCACCGCCGGCGAAAAAGGAACCGGGCTCGGCATGCCGCTGGCCCACGACATCATGCAGGCGCATCACGGCGCCATCCGCGCTGAAAGCGCCCCGGGGGCCGGCACCGTTTTTTATCTCACCCTCCCGGAAGTGAAACCGGAAATTCTTATCGTGGACGACGACCGGTTGACGCGCATTATGCTCAAGGAACAGTTGCGGGACTTGGAGGCGAACATTATGGAGGCGGAAAACGGCAAAGAGGCGCTCGCCCTGTTGGAAATCAATCGCCCCCACCTGATGTTTATTGACATCATGATGCCGGTGATGGATGGCTTTGAACTGCTGGAGCACCTCCGGAAAAACCCGAAAACACAGCTCATACCCACTATCGCGATCACTTCCAATTCGGATAGCGCCATGCGGGAAAAAGCATTCCATCTGGGGGCCGACGATTTCATCGCCAAGCCGTTCGCGATGGAGGAACTGATCCCCCGCGTACGGCGCTTTATCATCTAACATCCGGCACGTTCGCAGCGCTCAGTGTAAACTCCGCGAAGAATCCCTTTCCAGAAAGAGATTCTTCGCCGCGTCGCCCCCCAGAAAGAACGACAACAAAAAAAAATCGGTCGCCTTGGGGGAGGTTAGGGGGAATCTGAGAAAGGAGGCTAATCCTTAGACAGCAAGGCGACCGATCGCGTTCTCAATTAACCATGCGCGCCCACCCTCTTCTCAGCTACATTATACGCCCAAAAGAGCCGGTTGGTATTAATGCCTTAAGTCCAGTATAATCCGATCAATGGAACACATTTATAAAGAAGCGGTTAACTCTCACCTCTCTGTTATTCAATTAGTTGCGCATGATGCCGCGCTAGCCCTGGCTGTCGCCGCCATTGCCCGCGCAGGGGCACTGTCGCTCAAAAACGGCGGCAAAATACTGCTCTGCGGCAACGGCGGCAGTGCCGCGGACAGTCAACATATTGCGGCGGAATTAATAGGACGCTTCGGCAAAAACCGGCCTCCGCTGGCGGCTATCGCGCTCACCGTCGATAGCTCCGCCATCACGGCCATTGGCAACGATTACGACTTTAGCGCCATTTATGCCAGACAGGTGGAAGGGCTGGGAAAACCGGGCGACCTCCTGATCGGCATCACCACCAGCGGCAACAGTCCCAACGTGGTACAAGCGATGATGAAAGCAAAACTAATGGGCCTTAAAACCGCCGGTCTCACCGGCACAAACATCGAATCGAAAATCGCGGCAGTCGCCGATGTATGCGTTCACATCCCCACGTCCGACACGCCCCGGATACAGGAGGCGCATATCCTTATCGGCCACATCATCTGCGCACAGATTGAGAAAGAACTTTTCGGCCTCTGATGCCCCGGACGGACGCCCCGCTGTATTCCGAATAAAGCGGATCACTTCACGTTAATGGTCCAGCGGGTAAGCCGCGAGGCGAGCCGGATGTTCAGCCCTCCTTTGCCAACCGCGATGGACTGCTGATCCGGCTCAAGTTCCACGTAGCCGGTCATCGCCACCCAATCGCACCGCACCCGTTTCACCTTGGCCGGCGTCAGCGCGGCGGCAATAAACTCTTCCGGGTTTTCAGACCACGGGATAATGTCGATGTTCTCCCCTTTGAGTTCTTTAATGATGTTCTTCACCCGTTGCCCCGCCGGTCCGATGCAAGTGCCGACCGGATCGACATTCGGTTTGGTGCTGATCACCGCCACTTTAGCCCGGCCGCTGGTATCGCGCGCGAGCGCCTTGATTACCACCACGCCCTCGGCCACTTCGGGCACTTCGCGGGCGAAGAGGTGGCGCAATAGCAACGGGTGCGTGCGCGAAACGCTGTAGACCGGATCGTCACCGCCCGGCTCCGCGCCGACAATGATGACCTTGATCACCTCGCCGTTGTAAAAATTTTCGCGAAAAGCTTGTTCCTTCCGGGTGAGCACCGCCAGCGTCTCACCCGCCTTTAACAGATACTCGTCGCGCTCGCTTTTCCCCACCACGGTGGCCACAATCAGCTTGCCGTAATCCTGGGCCAAAACCGCCACCTTCTGCTCCGTCTCCAACTCACGCAAGTTTTTGCGCATCACGCTGCGCGTGGTCTGCGCCGCAAGCCGTCCCAAATCGGGAAAATCGAAAGGTATCTCCAGCATATCGCCGGAACGGACGTCTTCCTTCACCGCGCGCGCCTCCGTCAGCGATATTTCACTGTCGTCCAGCGGCTCGTCCTTTACCGTCAGCGCCTGCGTCAGCGAGAAGGTGCCGTCATCCGTATTGAATTTCGCGCGCAGGTTGTGCTCGCCGCTCTTGCGCTGCGCCGCGAGGGCGATGCCGCTTTCGATGGCGGTCACCAATACATCGCCGCCGATACCCCGCTCGCGCGCCGCTTCTTCTATTATCTCTTTTAGGTTCTGTTTCATTCTTTCAAATCCAGTCTGGCACGCGCCACATCGTTGAAGGTAAATTCAACCGGCGCCCCCATGTCGGGAACGATCCGGTATTTGCCGCCGTCGGCCGTTTCCAGCATGCCATCCGTCTTTTCCGGCCCATTAAACCCTTTCCTGAATACCACACGGGCAAAATTCCCGGTGCTCTTGGCGAAATGTTCCTCTTTGACCAGCTTGCGGGTAAGGCCCGGAGATGAGACCTCCAGCATGTAGTGCGCCGAGAAAATATCCTCCACGTCGAGCAACGCGGAAATTTGGTGGTTCACCGTTTCCAAGTGCCCCAAATTCACGCCGCCCGGCCGGTCGATGTATATTATCAGGCGCTGATGGGGACCGCTGGCGACCACATCGATGTCGTATAAAACCACCCCTTCGCGCTCAATGATCGGCGCGAGCATTTCCCGTATCCGTTCTTCCACACTCATTATTTTGCCTCCGCGTTGGTGTTGGGCGGCACGTACCGCAACCCCGCGATCAGCAGCCGCACCGAGAGGGTCTCGGCCACGTCGTCGGGATAATCCTGTTTTTGGGAGGCAATCTTCGCCTCCCGTATCTGCATCCGTTTTTGATCGTTCTCCATTTCCCGCATGAAATTGGCCAGCGCCGCAAGCGGCGCGTTAAAGGTCACGCTCAGGTTGAGGATGCGGTAGCCGTGATAATCCTCCGCCTTTTCCGGCTTGCTGGTTCCCAACGTGATACCGGCCGCCAGCGCCTTCGCCCGCACCAACTCGGTCATCTGCGCGGCGGCCAACGCGTCGGTGTCGGCGGTGAAGCTGGCGGCTTCAACCGATTTCAGGGCGGCCTGGTATTCCCCCTGCCGTTGCCCTTCCGCCCCGGCGCCGCTGGCGGCCGCGCGGTACCGCGCAACTCTTTCCGTCAATCCGGCGATCTCGCCATCCATCGCGCGGAATTTGTTTATCAACGGTTCCGCCACGGCGAAATAGAGCAGGATGAGGACAATAACGCCGCCGCCAAAGAACATCCAAAGCCGCTCACGCCGGGAAAAACGGGAGAGATCCATCATTTGCACTCCATCCCCAGCTTGAAGCGTTCCCCGGCGGGAGTGGTCTGCACCGCCGCAAGCATCTGCGCGTTTTTCAATCCGCCCGCGCCCTCCATCGCCTTCAACAGGGACGTGGCATTGGCGGAGACCCCGGCGATGGTGACGGTGCAGGGGCGGAATTCAAGCTCGGTGATAAATGTGTCGCGCGGCAGCCCGCCGGTGAGCGCCGCCAACATTTCAAGGTTGAATGATTTTTGGGCTGAGAAAGCATTGAAGCCATCGAAATAGGCTTGGTACTCCCCCATTTTAAGCTGCAATCCCTCGCTCTTGCGGGCGTCCCGCTTGAGCGCGGCCAGCTCCGCCTCAAGGCCGCGCAGGGCCTTCCAGCGGACTCCAAAGGCCATCCCGGCCCATACAACCATCAACGCCGCGATAACCGCCGCCGCGCCGCGCAAGAGCCGCCGCGCCACATGGTGCCGCAGCCGCCTCTGGGTTTTGGGGATAAAGTTGAACGCCGCCCCATCCTGATAAAGCCCGGCCGACGCGGCAGCGGCTGCGGCATATTCGAGTCCGTCATTTTCCTTTTCCAGGGGGAGCGTCTTCACTTTGGCGCTCTTCAGTTCCGCCCGCGAGGCAAGGCGGTGCGCCACCGTCTGACGCAGCCGCGCCGCGCCGCCGGTAATCTTTAGGTTGTCCAGATACTCCGGCAGGTTGTCGACCCCGGACGCCAGCTTGAGCCGGTCGAGTTCGGCGGCGATCTGATCGGCCACCTGCGGGGCGGAAGTGTCGGCCAAAATACCGGGGCTGAAAAAATCACGTTCGTCCAGCTCCGGTTTAAAGCGTGACCAGCGGGAATAGACTATTTTTTTGCCGCGCGCCAAAGTCAGGTCAAACCCATCCCGCGCAATATCGGCAGATGCGCGCGGCACGTCGCCCGCCGCCGGCAAAAACGCGGCGGAAAAGATCGAAATAATATCGGCGTGCAACCCCGCCGCGCGGGCGGCGATGTAATAAGCATCGAAATCTTCCCGTTTGAGACCCGCTAGGTTCACCGTGTAACCGGTATCCGTCCTCTCGGCCACTATGTATGAATACACAAGGCGGTCGGCAGGAATGGGAAAATGGCGTGGCACCTCGAATTCCATCATCCGCGCCAACATCTCGGCATCACGGGCCGGAATATGCGCGGAGGTGAGATGGAAAAGTGAACGCGGCAAAAGAAGAATGAGGTAATCGGGATCGGGGGAAAGGCGGTCGAGAGCCTCTTTCACCTGCGAGGCGGCGGCTTCCCGCAAGAAGGAACCCCTAATCAGGGCTGTCCCCTTCACCGCCCCCCCTTGCAGCCCTTCGGCATACACGGCGGCGGCGCTGAAGCCGTCCCTAATATCCACAACCGCTATTTGACGCATATACGTTGGCTATTCTACCCTTACTGGCCCCCCAAAACGCAAAACTTTTTCGCGTCGGCCCCAATGGCGGCCATGCCCGCCCGGCGAAAATAGGTAGTGGGTCCGTTTGAAATTAATTTGTTAACGAAACCTTAGATTGCTTCGCTAACGCTCGCAATGACAGCAATTTGTCATTGCGAGGCCATTGAAGATGGCCGCGGCAATCTCAAACTGATGCACCACCGAAAATACCAAACAATGACCACAACTTTGTATGCGGTGGTACAATTGAACAATAAGGCAGCGCCTATGGAGGCAACTCATGGCCGACCGATCACGATCGCTCAACACCAACGCAACCGGCGAATTTTTCGTCGATGCCACCTGCATCAACAGCGGCGCGTGCCGCGCCGTGGCCCCGGCCATCTTTGCCGAGCGCCACGGGCAATCATACGTTCAACGCCAGCCAACGAACGGGGAGGAGCGCGCGCTGGCGCTAATGGCAAGCGTGGCATGTCCCGCCGGTTCCATAGGCCCCTCGGCGGAAGAAGCCGGTGCGGCGGCCATTGAACTTTTTCCGCAAAATATCGCGGACAATGTCTACTACAACGGCTACAACTCGCCGCTCAGTTTCGGCGCATCGTCATACCTTATCCAACGGCCGGAGGGGAACGTGCTTGTCGATGCGCCGCGCTTCGAGCCGGCGCTGGTGCGGCGGCTGGAACAAATGGGAGGGGTGGCGCTCATGTTTCTCACCCACCGGGATGATGTGGGGGAACATGAACGGTTCGCCGCGCATTTCGGCTGCAAACGGATCATGCACCGGTTCGATCTGCATCGGGGGTTGACCGCAGTGGAGGTGACGGTGGAAGGCGCTGAGCCGGTGCGGCTGGCCGACGATCTGCTGGTGATCCCGGTGCCGGGGCATACCAAAGGCTCCATCTGCCTGTTACACGGCATGTTCCTTTTCACCGGCGACCATCTGGCACAAAACCAGAACCGCACCCATCCCACGGCTTTCAACAACCATTGCTGGTATTCGTGGCAAGAGCAAACGGCCTCGATGAAACGGCTGGCGGCCTACGGCTTTGAATGGATACTTCCCGGCCACGGCGGCAGGGCGCACTACCCGCTGCGGGAGATGAAACAAAAGATGACCGAGTGCATCGCGTGGATGGAAACAGTGCAGGCGCGCACCTGAAGCGGTTCCCTGATACCCACAGCCACTATTCCATGTGCACACGTTAGCTTTGCTAACTTTACTGGCGGGCCAAAACGAAAAATTTTTTGTGTTATATGTACTTCATTTAAACACAATCCCAGTTTCCTTCTCTAACAACTCCTTTAATCTGATTACAGTAATTCTAACTGGCTCGCTGGGATGCTCAAGATAGTAGGTTCTTTTTTTTGTATGTGGATCCTCATAAATTTTCAACTCACGCATTGTATCGTCAACACTGGAATCTAAAGCAGACCCATGTTTAATAGTTTTTTCGAAATCCCAACATACAATCCAGCGGAGGTTCCTGAAAGAATGGTTAAAAGCATTCTTAAGCATATGCTTGAGCTCAATATACCAAAACTCACAATCTGCAATCGGAAGCTGTGTTTTGTTGCGCGCTAATATGTCAATTCCTCTTGTTGTGTCATAATCAAGCGGTTCAAAAGCGAATAGATCTGGATGTAAAGTATATATAACCGTGAATAAGCCAAATGTTTCGGACTCCGATTGTGGCTCCAGGACTACTCGCCCATTTATAAGAGCAGATTTTCTGGTTGCTAAAGCGTCTTTCCGCCTTCTAAAATCCGCCTGCTCCTGCTTAAGAGTCTTCTCCTGCTCCTGCCATCGCTGCAGCGAAAAAAGACCTTCTTTAAACATCTCAGCATCAACATCTTCGATCATTTCGACAAATACTTTTTGAATCTCTCTTATTATCTTGGGATTTGTATTTGCGATAGTTCCACGATTAGCCGTTAATTTAAAATCTTGACAGTTGATAAAGCCATGCAACAAAACATATGAGTTTGACCCTTTACCAAAGCCCGAAATCCAATCATTCACACGTTGAACAGGAATAAAATCTTTCGCAAGCCACAAACCATATCTATCAGCAACCTTATAAACGTGCTTTTTCTTTTTTCTTGCCCGCTCGACAAGAAGCGGATTGTAGCTTCTTTTGGCCAAATCACCTTCAACATAAATTACCGCTTTGTACTGAATGCTAGGCATCTCATCCAATCGGCCTTCTTTTGTATATTTCTTAACAAAATGATCTGCCGCATTTGTTTCATGTCTCTTGAACAATTCATCTAAATTGTCGTTGATTTTTGGAAACGGATGACCGAACGGCAAAGGCTCATGCTGCTCAACGTCCAAACACTTTAAATAAATTGTGAAGTCAAACACATCTTGATTATCAAATTGGGATTGAAAAGAACCATGCTTAGTGAACCAGTAAATGTAATCCTTTACAACGTCTTGAACGTATAGGGTTTGATCATCGTTATTGTACCCGATCACGCGAATCATGGTTCCAGTGCTATCTTTTTTCCCTATTTCTCTTATCTTAGGTGAATGAACTTGTGAATTATTAAGTTTTTGAAAGGGGCGCTCACAAATCGCCTCATATGAACCAGTAGCATGGTGAGTAATTACATGAACATAATCTGACCGCAAGTATATTTTAGTGCCATGCCCTTTATCTCCAATTTTTTCGGGATCTCCCTTTGAAGAGGAATTCCCCAAATCCCAAAAGTTGTTGCTTATTTTGTCAAAGGACATTCCCTCACCATTATCATCCATCTCAATCACAATTTGCTCTTTGCCATCTATCGGTTCATATTTAAATGTTATGGTAAGCGAAGATGCTTTATGGTCATAAGCATTGGAAATCGCTTCGCGCAGTATTTCAAGGGGATTTCCAAAATCACTCGCTATTTCAAGGAACTCGGCTTCAGGCTTAACTTTTGGAGTTATGCTTTTCCACTCTTCACTCATTGAACAACCTCCCCAAAAGAATTACTATTTTTAATATTCTTAACCGGACGATAATATCATACAAATACACTGCCGCCGATGTCGGCTTACAATCGCGGGCCAGTGAACTTGATAACAAAGAAAAGTAATTGTCGCAAAGGCACATCAGGCGCTAATATTCAAAAAGGCGGCGGGATCGACAATTTTGATGCCACTGAAACTTTTCAGGCTTTTTAGATGTTTGTCGCCGGAAATTATATAGTCGGCTTCGCCTTCGACGGCACACTCAAGAAATTTATTGTCATCGGGATCATCGGCAATAACGTTCAACTTCGTTTCCGGATCAATGAACTTTCCATATTTCAAAAGGCGCAATATCTTTTTGCTGACTTGTTCTTTGGACAGGCCGTGCTTCTTTTGAAGATGGGGATACGACAAAGTCTTTATATATTCTTGCAGGATCGGGTGGGAAACCAGTATTTTGATCTTCTTTTCCCTCTCCAGCTTGAAAATTGCGGCAGGGTTCCCCAGTGGGTTGAGAATGGCGCTTATAAAAACATTGGTGTCAATAACAACCTGTTTCATGCGTCAGTCAGGTTGTTTTCTTGCCCATGCAACGGCATCCTTGACAAGTCTTTCGATCTCTTTGGGCTTTGTTCCCTTAAATTTTGCCCGCATGTCATCCGCCCATGCATAAAACTCCTCACGCGCTTCTTCCTCCGATTGCTCCATTCTCTTCAACTCGCTGATGGATACCACCGCCGCAATCGGCTTTCCCGCCCGGTTGATAATATATTTGTCGTCTTTCAAGGCAACTTTGTTGAGCATGTTCCCGAAGTTCTTGCGGGCTTCCATCGCGGTAACCGATTTTTTCATCCACAACTCCAATTAGGTTAATTGATATAATCAGCATAATGACCCTGAAAAAATATTGCAAGGGGCGTTTACATCCTCGCGGTTAAAACCCCACCCGCGCCGTGCGTATCCACGGCGCGTCCTCCCCTTGTCGCCCATGGTGAAGGGGAAGAAATAATTTAAAACCAAGTCACTACCTGGATTACCCGCTCCCCCCGCCCATACCCGGTTCACAAACGCCCCGGCGATGAGTGAGCATTATCCTTGAAATTATACGGCACAGTATTGCCCTACCCTATGGAGCGGCGGGAAGAGCGGATCAGGCGGGATAAAAAGCGACCGGTGCGAAAGAATGCACCACCTGATGCTTGTGCGCCAGTTCCAGAAAGAGCCGCAACCCCTTCACATCGCCATCGGTAAGGTCGTAGCGTATGCGGTTCGTCAGATAATCGCGGCACTCATCCACCGTTATGCCGGCGCGCGCGGCGGAAGCGCGGCAAATTTCATCCAGAATTGTCATTCCCATATCCTTGGCCCGGCGCAACGCATCGACCGCGGCATGCGCTTCGCACCCCGGCGCCACGCAAAGAATTGCAAAAACAAACGGCAGGCCCGTGAAGCGGTGCCATAGCTCGGACAAATCGTAGACATGACGGCCATGCGCGTCGCGGAATGATTCATCGCCGATCACCAGCGTGGCGTCCTCCGCCGCATCGATGAAATTATGCGCGTCGCGCGTGATGGCAAACTCCACCTCTTTTTTATAGAACTCCGCCATCAGCACCCGCAGCAACGACACGGATGTCCGGCTGCGGTGATCCACCGCCACGGTATCCACCTCTTCTATTCCGCGCTTTGAGAAAAGAAGCACCGTCTTCACCGGCCCCAGCGCGGCGATGGAAAAGCCGGGAACGATGCGCAATCCGTGGATGCGGGCATATTCCACCGAGGGAATGAACGCCAAATCCAGCGCGCCGCTCTTCAGCATATCGGCCAACTCGCCGGGCGGGGCGAAAATGGTTTCGAACGGCGTATCGATCAGCCCCTCTTTTATCGGATAGACAATCGGCTGCGAATTGAGAAAATTGTGGCAGCCGAATTTCAGACGTACCGCGGCCTGATATTGCCTGGCGAGATCGGCCGCTGGCATCCCGCGCCGCCTTACGCCGAAACCACGGCGGGTTCCCGCCCAAGCGCGGCGCCGGCCGAATGATATAAAGTATCGCGCCTGAACGGTTCGAAGCCGGCTTCCCGTATCAACTCCACCAGCCGCGCCTCGGTCAGGGCTTTGCCGCTTTGCGCCCCGGCGGCGTTGGTGATCTTCTCCTCAATCACCGTGCCGTCCACATCGTCCGCTCCAAAGAAGAGCGACATCTGGGATATTTGCGGCGTTATCATGATCCAAAAAGCCTTGATGTGGTCGAAGTTGTCCAGCATTAGGCGCGATACCGCCAGCATCCGTATATCCAGCTGGCCGGTGGTAAAATGCCGGTCGTCAAAATCGGTGTTGATGGGGTGAAACGCCAGCGGAATGAACGTGAGGAATCCACCGGTGCGATCCTGCACCTCGCGCAGCCGCAGCAGATGATCGATGCGGTGCCCCGGCGATTCAATGTGGCCGTACAGCATGGTTGCGTTTGAACGCATTCCCATGCGGTGCGCCGCCTCGTGCACCGCCAGCCAGCGGTCGCCGGATATTTTATCCGGGCAAATCTTCTTGCGGATGACGGGATCGAATATCTCCGCGCCGCCGCCGGGAAGCGAGCCGAGGCCCGCATCCTTGAGGTCGCGCAGCGTCTCTTCCACGCCCATACCGCCGATCTGGGTGAAGTAGTCTATCTCCACGGCGGTGAATGCCTGTAAGTGAACATCGGGATACGCCTGATGCAACGAGGCGATCATGCCGCGGTAATAGCTGTACGGCAGATCCGGGTGCAGACCGCCGACGATGTGGAATTCCGACACGCCGGGCGCCCAGCCGGCCTTCGCCTCTTCCATCACCTTTTGCAGGCTCATTGCGTACGCCCCTTCCTCATCCGCGCCGCGTTGAAAGGCGCAAAAGCGGCACTTGTTCACGCAGATGTTGGTGTGATTGATGTGGGCGTTAACGATGTAGTGGGCGCGGTCGCCATTCTTGCGGCGGCGCACGATGTCCGCGATGGCCCCGATATCCAACAGATCGGGGGAGGTCATGAGGAAGACGCCCTCCTCGCGCGATAGGCGCAGCCCCGCCTCGACTTTTTCACGGATGCTTTTCAGGTCGATCGCCATGTATTGATTATAACCGTGGTAAGGCGCGGGCCGCAAACGCCGCCGGTCAGAGTCCTTCGAGGAGCTTGACTTTGTTGGCCTCGTACAGCGCCATCGCATCGCGCACCATCTGGATCGCTCCATCGCGGTGGTAGAAGTCCTCTATCTTCACCGCCTTGTTCTCCAGCTTTTTGTAGTCCTCGAAAAACTTCCGCAGTTCCGCCAGCTGGAACTTGGGCAATTCGCTGATATCTTCGTATTGCGCGAACGCGGGATCGCCGGGAAACACCGCGATAATCTTGTCATCTTCCGCGCCGCCATCGATCATCGCCATCGAACCGATCACCTTCGCCTGCATGATGGTGCGGGGCAACACCTCCTCCTGGCAGAGCACCAAAATATCCAGCGGATCGTTATCCTCGCAGTAGGTTCGCGGGATGAAGCCGTAGTTGGCCGGATAATACACTGCGCCATAGAGCACGCGGTCAACCACCATCAGGCCGCTTTTTTTATCCAGTTCGTATTTTACTTTCGAGCCCATCGGGATTTCGATAAGCGCGTTGACGATGGAAGGGGCGTCCTCGCCCGTTTCAAGGGAGTGCCAGGGATTGAAGTGTCTCATTGTAAAAAATCCTCACGTTTAAAAATGCGGGTGCGGGAGATGACGGGGAGAATGTAACGGATAAATAACTATAAATCAATCTTCCCCAGTAAATTAAAAAAGTTCTCTTTAACCCGAAATTTGATAATATGACCATTGAGATTCAACAAGTTGCCGCGTGTCATGGCGGTGGCAACCATTTTGGGAGCTTGGGCGATTATGCCGGGAACATTTGAAGGGCTGAAAGCGCTCGCCGTTGACGACTACGAAAATACCCGCAAAAAGCTGGTGGTTATCCTGCAACACTTGGGCATCACCGTGCTGGAGGCGGCCAATGGAGTGGAAGCCCTCGAAATTCTGCGCACGAATACGGTCGACCTCGTCTTCACGGATATCGTCATGCCGGAGATGGACGGATTTGAGCTTTGCATTGAAATACGAAAAATTCCCGAACTGCGATCCCTGCCCATCGTGGTGGTCTCCACCCACGTGGACGGCAACTACATCATAAAGGGACTGCGCACCGGAGCCGACGACTACATTTCGAAACCGATAGAACAGGATCTGGTGGAAAAGGTGATTGCGCGAATCACCACCGCCGTGCTCCCCCCGGCCTAGGAAAGCAGGAGAACCATGGCGGAAAAACACGGCCAAGCCGAGAACATGCTGGTAAAGCTGGAAAACCTCGACCAGTTGCTGACGCTGGCCGGCGAGGTGATAATCACCTCCAGCAACCTCGACCTGACCTACAAGAATTTACAGCAGCTCCACAACCAAAAAGTGCCGGTTTCCCGCGAAACGGTGGACGGGGCGAAGGATCTGGCCAGCACCTCGGCTATCATCTCGTCGAACCTGCATCACTTGGTGCAAGCCATCCGCACCGTGGATCTGACGGATCTTTCGTTCCGCACCCGCCGTCTCGTGCGCGACATCGCCCGCAAAACGGGAAAGCGGGTACGCTTCGAGTTTGAGGGCGAATCGACCACCGTGGACAAAACCATCGTGGAAAAACTCTACGACCCGATATCGCACCAGATACGCAACGCCATCGACCACGGCATTGAAGATACGCTCACCCGCCAGCGCGCCGGAAAGCCGGAAGAGGGCGTGGTATCGTTGCGCGCCTCCAACAGCGAAAACGAAACCTTCATCGAAATCGAAGACGACGGCAAAGGGGTGGATCTGCAGGCGTTGCGGCAAAAGGCCATCAGCATGGGCATCATTAAGCAGGAAGACCCCTTCACGGAGGACGATGCGCTGGAAATCATGTGCATGCCGGGGGTTTCCACCACCGCCACCATCTCGGAAGTTTCGGGGCGCGGCGTGGGCATGGACGTGGTGCGCGAGCAGGTCACCGGCATGGGCGGCATGGTCACCTTTCGCAGCACGCCCGGCAAGGGAAGTTTATTCACTTTCCGCGTGCCGCTGATTTCCGCCGTCAACATACTCGACGCGCTGGTGGTGCGTTCGGGGGCCTACTTTTTCGCGTTCCCCATCAACAGCGTGGTTACCACCATTTCGGTGGAACGCAAAGACCTGCACTCCACGCTGCAAAAGGGGGAGATGATCCAATATCTGGGGCATCTCCTGCCACTGTACAGCCTCAACGAAGTCATCGACAAGGGGCCGCTAAGTGACGATGGCGGCCTGGTGCAAGTGCTGGTGGTCGACCACAAAGGGCTCACCATCGCGCTAAAAATATCGGAGTTCTTCTCCCCGCAGAAGCTGGTTATCATCCCCTTCAACGGCGCGCTGTCCGTGGAAGGTCTCTCCGGCACCACCATTCTGGGCGGACGGAAACTGGGATTCATCGTCGACGTGCCATCGCTCATCGACCGCGCCATCGGCAAACGAGGCGTGCGGGGGCTGCGCAAAACGGCCGAGCCGGGAAAGAAAAACGGATCGGCGCCGGCCGCGGAAGTTTCCGCCGCCGCCCCGGAATCCGCCGCTGAAAGTGAAAACCTCGCACCCGCTATCGCCGAGGCGGCGGCGCTCAACGATACCGGTGGAATACGGGCGGAAGATGCCGCCGCGGCCACGCAGGAATTCATCGTGGAAATTGAAAAACTCATGCCCTCGCTGAACGAAGCGCTGTTCGCGCTGGAATCCGACCCGGGCAACGCCGACCATATCAACAAGGCATTCCGCATGTACCACACCATCAAAGGAAACTTCATCATGATCGGCTTCGCCAAAGGCGGGGCGACCATTCACAGCGTGGAATCGGTGCTGGATCGCGTGCGCGGCGGCAAAGTGCCGATGAGCGCCGAAATTATGGACATCCTGATGGATGGCGTGGCTTACATCGAAGAGGTGGTTCGCACCAGCAAAGGGGGACAATGGACCGATCAGCCCTCCACCGCCATCCTGGAAGCGAGCGCGAAAATCCTGCCGGAGGAAAAACCGCACACCCGCCGCGAAACGGATGTAACCGCCGAAGCCATACAGCTTTCGCACGAAGCATGGTACCGCGCCGCTAAATATAAAAAAGAAATAATTCCCACCTACATGACCTACATCGAGTTCGACGCGGGCAAACAACCCGCGTTCCTCGTGGCCTGCCTCATCTACAAGCGCTTCACGGAAATCGGCGATGTGCTGGGAACCGTGCCGCCGCTGGAAGATATAGAAAAAGGCTACATGTACGGAAAATTGAAGGTGCTGTTCGCCAGCTCCGCCGACGCGGGCGTTCTGGAAGAATCCTTGGTACGGATACTGACGCGGCACTACGGAGCGCAGGCGGTCAAATTCAGCAGGTTCGAATAACATGAACGTCTACTTCATCATCAGCGGCGAACACCGGCCCGACGCTTCCTTGGCCCCGCTGCTGCAAGCCTATGACCTTTCCGTGGAAGAGGTCGAGATCGGCGATGATGCCGAAACTGTCGGCGCGCTGTTCAAGGATCGCGACCCCGGGTTCATTTTCCTTCCGCCGGCGTGGAACGACCTTTTGTGCGTGAAGATAATCAACAATATCGAAATGTTGCGGACGCCGTTCGAAACTATAATCGCCGCCCGGCAACCGGTCATCCCAAACCTGGTGGCGGCATACAACGCGGGCCTCTCCGCGTTTGTGGAATTGCCGGTGAACGCCGACCTTTTGCAACAGGCGATCATCCGCTGCCGCGCGCGGCTGGAAAAGAAATTGTCCATCCTGGTCGCGGGTAACCGGTTGCGGGCTTACGAGCGGGATGCCGTGCCCAATATCTTCTCATCGCAGATTCTTGAACGGGATCAACTGCTCTCGCAAGCTTTTATGGACCTCATTCAACGCAAAGGCCCATTGCTCGGCGGTAACGTCCGGTTGCTGCTGGTCTTATCCTCCGAGGCTCAGCAGCAACGCTTCGGAACATTTTTACGCTCTATTGGCGTTCAGGTCGTAACCGGCCATGACATGCGGGAAGCCTTGCGCGCCGTTGATAGTGACGGCCCGTTTGCCCTGGTTATCTCCGACAATATCCTTTCGGATGGCGACGCGTCCAGGTTGGTGAACGCGATGCGAAAAAATTTGAAGGAAAAAATGCCCCGATTCATCGTGATGACCGGCTCGCCCGACAAGGCATCCGAACTGCTGCGTCCCGAATCGCACATCGACGATGTCATCCTCAAGCCGGGCCCCGGTCACGGTATCGAGATGATACTCCCCGCCGTAATCTCCGGCGTCTACCAAATCCGCGGCTAGCCGCCGCAAACCCCAAACCGGTTATAGACAAGGAATTTTTTTTAATGACCCCCAAATGGATAACGCCTGTTTCCCTGTTCACGGTGGTATTTGGACTGGTTACAATAAAGGCGGGAGGATCGGTTTTGTTTTCCGAAGCCGCCCGCCAATCCGCCGGCAACTATGTTCCATTCGTTGTCTGGTTCAACTTTCTGGCGGGCTTTGCCTACGTCGCGGCCGGATTCGGGATCGGGAAATCCGCGCCATGGGCCGGCCCGCTTTCCATCGCCATAGCGGGCGCCACATTGATGGTGTTCATAGCCTTCGGCGTAACCATACTGATGGGCGGCAGCTATGAATTGCGCACCGTCATCGCCATGACGTTCAGATTTGGATTCTGGGCGGTTCTATCGTACGCCTTCGGCACATGTAAATTGTGCCGTGGCGCGAAGGCGTTGCGGTCAGACATTTGAAAATGGTGCGTGAAGGGAATATCCCCTTCACGCCAATCAAATGCGCGCGGTAAAATTCAGGCCCTGTTTTTTGGTTTCACCGCCTGGATGTTCGCCGATACGACATATTCCTCAATCCGGCGGCCCGGCGCCCACGCGCGAATAAGCTCGCGGCTCTCCTCCTTGGCGGTGATGCGGATTTCTTTGAATCCCGCGTCTCCCAGCATCCGCTCGATGTCGTTGATGGAGGCCGCGCCGGCGATGCAGCCGCTCAACATTTTGAGGTCATTCAGCACCTCGTCCGGCAACTGCGCGGTGGCCACCACATCGGAGACCGCCAGCCGCCCGCCCGGTTTCAACGCGCGGAACGCCTCGCGGAACACTTGTGCCTTGTCGGGTGAAAGATTGATGACGCAGTTGGAGATAATCACGTCCGCTGCGTCGTCCGGCACCGGCAGATGTTCAAGCTCACCCAACCGGAATTCCACGTTGGCGGCGTTCAGCGTGACGGCGTTTTTGCGCGCCTTGCTTATCATCTCCGGCGTCATGTCCACCCCGATCACTTTGCCCGCCGGGCCGGTTTGGCGCATGGCGAGGAACGCGTCAAACCCGCCGCCGGAACCGAGATCGAGCACCGTTTCGCCCGCGCGAATAGAGGCGATCGCCTGCGGATTGCCGCAGCCGAGCCCCATGTTCGCCCCTTCGGGCAAGCCCTCAAGATCCGCCGCGGTGTAGCCCATCGCCAGCGAGGCCATCTTGGCGTGCTCCGCCGCCGGATCGCTTCCGCCGCAGCACGAGGAGCTTTCCGCCGCGCTGTCTGCGGGGGCGCAGCATCCCCCGATATTGCCCAAACGGGCGACCTGGGCGTAATTGGCGCGCACGCTTTGGCGCACCGCGTCGTTGTTCATTTCCTTTTCCATCGCTTCAACTCCTTATCCGCTTTGTTACTCCCCGCGCCGGTGGCGGAGGCGAAAAGCGCCGCCAACTCGGCGACACGCTCCGGCTCCACGCGGCATTCAATATTTTTTCCCCGCCGCGTCACGCTGATAAGCCCGGCGTTGCGCAGCTCTTTGATGTGGTGTGAAAGAGTGGAGGGCGCGATTCCAAGCCCCATTCCCAGCTCTCCCACGCACAGTGCCACGCTGGCGCTATCAATTGAACAGGCGGTGCCGGGCGGACAGCAATCCATCAGGCGGAGGAATGCCTCCAACCGGTGGGGATTTGAGAGGGCGCCGAAGGCCGCCGCCACCTTCCCAAGATTACTTCTACGGTTCGACATATATAGAAGCATAAGGGCAATGCGTTTCCCTGTCAAGCGCGGCGCGGTAACGGCGATATGGCGGTTGAAAAATGACCGGTTATATCTGCCAGCCTTTGCGTTTCATCTCGCCCCAGCTGCCGCGCTTGCCACGCAGGAATTGCCACAATCCGAGCACGCGCCACCATGAATTGATCTGCCGGTACCCGAAGTTTTCGGCCACGGAGAAAAAAAACAGAAGCAGGAGGCTGGACGGTTTTTTGTACATTTTGAACGACATCTCCTCCACCAGCAGCGAATTGACCGACAAGAGGATGCCAAAGCCGATAGCGATAAAAAGAAACGAGAAAAACGCCGCCGCTGAAATCACCCCAAGATAAAAACCGATGAAGGTGAACAGGTAGCCGGTTATTTCCACCACCGAGCCGAGCAGCTCAAAAACCACCATAAAGGGAAACGCAACCCACCCCGCCACGCCGCCGTTGCGGCTGAACAGCAGTTCCCTGTTGAGGAAGAGGCTTTCGGCGAGACCGCGTTGCCAGCGTATCCGCTGATTCCGGAGGGTGGCCGGATTTTCCGGCACTTCCGTCCAACAGATGGGATCGGGTATGAACGTGATGCTGTACCGTTTCTTTTTGTTCCGCATCAACCGGTGCAGACGCACTACCAGCTCCATGTCCTCCCCCACCGTTTCGGGGTTGTACCCGCCCGCCTCGATGACGGCATCTTTGCGGTACAATCCGAACGCGCCGGAAATAATCATCAGGGCGTTGAGTTGCGACCAGCCGAGCCGCCCGATGAGGTACGCCCGCAGATATTCGATGATCTGGAAAAGCGCAATCGGGTTTTTGGGAAGGCCGGATTCCAGCAGATAACCGCCGCTCACCACGCAGCCGTTCACGGCCCGCACCGAGCCGCCGCTGGCTATCACGTACGGGTCTTCGAGGAATGGTTGCACCACTTTGGACAGGCTGTCGCGCTGGAGGATGGAATCGGCGTCGACGCTGCAGAAAATCGGATAGTGCGACGCGTTGATGCCCGCGTTCAGCGCGTCGGCCTTTCCCCCGTTCTCCTTGTCGATAAGGCGGATGGCCGGATACGCCTTGGAGATGTACATCCCCCGTACCGCCCTGGATGGAATTCGTTTCCGCACCGTCTCCGGCACCGGCGCCAGCGAAAACTCCTTTTTCAGCATCTCCAGGGTGCGGTCTTTTGAGCCGTCGTTGATGATGATGATTTCGTACTCGGGATAGTTTATCTGCAGCAACGAACGGATGGATGCCACGATTGTGGTTTCCTCGTTATATGCGGGGACAAGGAGACTGACCGGCGGCTCCAGCAGCGAAGAGCGTTTTTCTATGCCCTGGATCACCTCCCGCTGCATATAGCGGTAGATGCTGAGGAGCGCGATGGCGTTCAGCGCCAAATAGCCGAGATTGACCAGAACGAAGTACAAAAGGAAAAACCATTGCGCCGCCGGGATAAGCAAATAAAAATTGAACGTCATTTCGCGGTTTCCGCGATGACGTGATCGAGGATGTCTTTCGCGAACCGGTCGGTGAGCGCATTCATTACGCCATCCAATTCATCTTTTCCCATGCCCGGCATCGCGGCGATTGCCTGCGCCGCGCGGTACCGCACCCACCATTCGCCATCCGCCAGCATCCGGGTGAGTGCCCCGATTTCCCCCCGGCCACCGATCCTTCCCAGCGCGGTCACCGCCTGAAGCCGGACATACCACGTGGCATGGTCGAGGTGCTTGCGCGCAAAGCCGAGAAGGCGCGGGTCTTTCATTTTCTGGAGGCAGGAGGCAATCGTCTCGTCCGAGGTGCCGTGCAAAAGCCAGTGGCGCACGACTTCGGCGGCGGTCTCTTCATCCGCCGCGCCGAGCAGGCGGATGACCACGGGCGCGCGCGCCTCGTCCGATTCAAACGCGGCTTTTTTGAGCGTTGCCGAAACGGCCTCTTTGCCCGCTTCGCGCAAAAGACGGTCGCAGGCGGACACGGGCCAATCGGCGCGGGACAGAAACACCGGCAGCAAAAGCCGCACGGCCAACGGCGCGTCGATGTACACCATTGCCGTCGCGGCCGCCATCGACAGCACGGTATTTTCCGACAACGCTTCTTTCCGCAGGGGTTCAAAGGCCGCCGGTTCCTTCATAAATCCCAAGGCATACGCCGCGGTTATCTTCCGGGTCATCTCCCTTTGTTTGAGGGCATCGAGCGCGAACCGGCGGATACCGGCCACATCGGCCAAAGCGTTCAACCCCGCTTTTTCCTCCCCCTTCACGAGGGAGTGGTAGTGGTTGAAGAGAATCAGAAAATACATGTTTTCGGAACCCCGGAGCGGCGGCAGCGTCTTCGGCTTTTTATACATACCCCGCACGAACATGGGGCGCCACATGGCAACGAACCATTGCCGCCGCCGTTCCTTGCGGGAGAATAGCAGCCGCATCAACAATATTCCGGCCAGCATGGCGAAGGTCAGCGCAAGCGATGCTCCGCCCACCCACAAGGCAAGCCTGACTATAAGCTCAGAATGTTCGCCGGATGCCAATCGAAACCCAGTTTCTGGTGTAATACGGCGACTGCCGGTGGGTTCCGGTATCAAACGCAAGCGACCAATCCCGGGTCAGCCACTGCTTACAAACGATGGAATATTCCTCAACATCGGATATCAGGATACCGGACGCGCCGCCGCTTTCGGCCTCCCGCCCGGCCGCATACCCGGCCCCCACGAAACTCTTGTCGCCGTAAAACCAGTCCAGCCGGAATGCGTGGCTCGACACGGAACCGGCGTTATCCACATGGACGGGATAGAAGGTATATGCCGCGCGAAAATCGCCCGCGTATTTTTCAACGCGGAAAACGCCCATATCGACGCGGGAAACATCGTATTCCGTCCTTTTGTATCCGGCGGCAAGCCCCCATCCCGAAACCGCCGCTTCCACCCCGGCAAACGCCGCCCAGCGGGCAAGCACCTGATGCGTGGGGGAATAGCCCGCGTCCGCCGTAAAAGACACGGTATCCGTGACCGGCATGTAAACGCCAACGCTGTATTCGTTATCCACAATCGAAAAGCGCTCCGTCTGCCGCGCCGCGCCGTACAAAAGACCGCCCCCCTCGGATTTTTGTTGGAGCCGCACCCAGGAATCGCTCCAATCCTTGTATCCCTTGTCCAGCCATTCGTGCCGATTCCCCGCCTCCGCCTCGAAACCGGCGCCGGTCGACAGGGGGGCCGGGCTATTTTTCGTGGCGGATTCCGCAAAGGCAAACGTGGAAGCGGCGCAAAGAACCGCCAGCGCCGTAAAAACGTTTCGCACCACCTTCACTTTTGCCGGAGCAGACGCCGGATGCGCGCCAGAAGTTCTTCGCTGTTGAACGGTTTTACCATGTAGTCGTCAGCGCCGGTTTCAAAACCGCGCAGGACATCGTCTTGCCCGCCCTTTGCGGTGAGCATGATGACCGGCACGGAAGACCAAGCGTCCGATTGCCTGATTTTCCGCAAAAGGCTGAAGCCATCCACATACGGCAGCATCGCGTCCAGTATGACAATCCCCGGCGGCGGCATGGAGTCAACAGCCTTATCCGCCGCGCGCCCGTCGATTGCCGTGACCACCTCGTACCCCTCGCGTTCCAGCATGAAACGTACGATGCTTACAATATCTTCGCTGTCTTCAATCAACAAAATGGTCTTGTCAATAACTGTCGTATCGCCATTTTTCATGTCGTTTATCCACGCTTTCGGTTTATGTGCCGTTGCCGCCCCATCTTTTACCGCAAAACAACCAAGAGGCTGTATTTACTCTACGTACGCCATTTGTTTGTATCATACATTTCCAGAATTATCGAGCATTACCCTATGGATTCGCCGGGCCTGACCCGGGACGACAAGGGAAGCGGTCAGCCGAGGAAGCGGGTAACGCGGGGGATGAAGTCTTCGGGCACTATCGGCTTGGCGATAAAATCGTTCGCCCCCAGTTCAAACACCTTGCGCCGGATATCGATAAGTTCGCCGCTGACCCCGGTGGAAGAGGAAACGGCGCTATTGACGATAACGGGGAGCATTTGCAGTAACGGATTTCCCCGTATCTCCTTGAGCAGGGCAAATCCGTCCATTTCCGGCATACCGAGATCGGTAATCAGCAATACAACCGAAGTGGTTTTCAATATCTCCAGCGCCTCCAGCCCGTTTGCCGCTTCAAGGACTTCAACGTCTTTTATTTCCATGATGTGCTTTTTGATAATGGCGCGCTGAACCTCTTGGTCGTCCGCGACCAGCACCACCGGCCGTGCCGGCGGGAGCCGGATGGAGAAAACAGCCCCCCGCCCCTCAACCGATTCGACCATCAAATCGCCGCCGTGCGCCTCCATAATTTCTTTGCAATAGGGAAGCCCCAGCCCGGTGCCCTTCTCGCCGCCGGTTCCAATGGTGGTCGTTTTCACTTCCGACTTGAAAAGATCCGGCACCAGCAATGCCGATATGCCGGTGCCGGTGTCCTTCACCGTAACGGTGAGCGGATCGGGCGCACCCACGGTTATGCTATCGCCTTCGCGGCAGAACTTCACGGCGTTCGAAACAAGGTTATTCAGCACTTCGGCGATAAGCGCGCTATCGGCGAAGACCTTCATGCCGGGGGGAGCCTCGTTGAGAAGCCGTATCCCTTTTTTTTCGGCGGACGCGGCGCAATGGCCAAACGACGAGGCCGCAAGATCGCGCACGGTGACGGGCCTTTTAATCACCGATATCTTTCCCGATTGCAGACGGCTTAAATCGAGCAATTGATCGATCATCTCCACCAGGCCGCCAAGGCTTTTGCCGGCTTTCGACACCATCTCCGTCTCCGTCGCCGCGTCCAGTTCATAGTTATCCTTTTTTTCCAGAATGCCCAGAAGGCCCATCACGCTCCCCAGCGGCCCGCGCAGATCGTGCGACACGAGGGAAATAAACTTGTTTTTGATCTTGGTGGCGTCCTCGGCGCGCTCTTTTTCCATCCGCAACGCGGTGGTTCGTTCCTCCACTTTTATTTCCAGTTGCTCCTTCGCTTCTTGCAGTATCTGATGCACCCGCATTTCGTTTGCCAGCGCGTGGGCCTGCGCCACCTCTTTTTCCCGCCGGATGGCAAGTGTTTTGTCCTTGATCGCCTCTGAAATGGCTATCGACATGAGAATCGCCTCGGCGCAAATGCCGATATCCATTGAGTGGATGGTAAGCGCCGAAAACGGCGCCACCCCAAGATGAACCAAACCGTACACCACGATACCGCTGATGCTTGATACCCATGCAAGCAGAAAAAACCGGGCGGCGCGCAAACCGCCTTTCAACGCAACGATGCCGGCCGCCGCCAGAAGCGGCGGGTAGACCAACGCGGTGCAAACAATAATCATGTGAAGTTGGGTATAGTTCGGCCATATCACCGACAACACGGTCATGGCGGCGCACGCCCAGAGGTAACCAACCATATAACGGTCGATGCGGGGGGCCGTCACCTTCGAGTTGAGAAACACCCGCGCGAATATGAGCCCGCTTGATTCGACATACATAACGGCGAAAAGAATCGAGTGCTTGGACCACCATGGCCAATCCGGCCAGAAATACGCGTGGGCGAAGCCGTTAAAAACCAGATTCTCAAAAATCCAGCTGGAAAGATAAATGACGTAGACGATGCTGCTTTTTTCCTTAAGGGAAATAAACATGAACAGGTTGTAGCAAAGCACAGCGAACAGCACGCCGAAATTCAGGCCGTATAACAGCCATTCGGTCTTCTGGCGTTCGTGAAAATCGTTTTCGTTCCAAAGGGTGAAGGGGGTCATAAAGGTGGTATCCGTTTTGACGCGCATGTAAAGCTCTGTCCCTCCCGGTCCGGCGATGAAAGGAAAAAAGAAACACTGGCTGATAATCCCGTTTTTTTCGGGAATCTCCATCAAACCCGCTTTCCGCTCCGCGAAGACCCCGTCCGGACGGAGAACATAGAACAGCACGTGATCGAGGTGGGTAAAATCAGTTCCAAGAATCATTTCGCGCGGCGTAGCGGCGGGATTATCGACCGCCACTTTGAGCCAAATGGCGGATGCGGTGAAACCAAAATATAGATTTTCCTTTTCGCCGGGATGAAAACGGGCCTGAAATGCGGGCGAAGAAACATCAGCGATGGTCATTGCCCCGCTGGCGTCTTCATAAATTTCAACCTGCCGCGCCAAGTTATAAGAAGAGTTCCTGCCATCCAGCACAACGGGCGAGGCATCCACAGCCACGTTCGAAACCCAAAGAAAGAACGCCAAAAGCGCCGCGATAATGAAACCGAACGCGCCCCCGAAACGCTTTTTCAAAACCCCAGCCCTTCCCCGTTATACACCAGACGGCGCGCACCGCAATTGCCGCCAACTAGCTGCAGGTCAAATATTCCAGAAAAACCCCGGCGTTCCTAAATGTTTGACTATTTTGGCATCATCCCCATTGAAACAGAAGACCAAATATTTCTCCTCTCCAGCCCCACTATTTTCCCCTGAACTAAAATACCCGAGCAAATTCATAGGCTTTACCCGGTTGCTCACGATATTATTTTGGGACAAAAACCACATAATGACGCATCATATTGTTTTATTAGGATTTTATGCGAAGATAATTTCCCGGGTTTCCCCCACAATAATAGTTGACAACATCACTAGGGTTTACTTAAAATGGTTGGGATTCAATAAACGCATCTTATGGTGGTATAAGTTAAATTTATGGGTGATACGGTGACCAAAAAGAAAAAACTGAAAATATCTGTTGATCATAACCTTGAAGAACGGACAATCAAGCGGATCGAAGTGAACGCGGAAGTGTCCGGCAAAAAACCGGTCGGCAAGATTAACTTCGCCGAACTGCGCGCGGGCGGCTTCATCAAGCAGCGCCAAAAGGACAAATTCACGGTTCGCCTCAAATGCCCCGGCGGCAGCATGACCCTCGACCGGCTTAAGAAAATTGTGGAGGCCGTCGAACAGTTCGGCGGCGGCCAGTTGCACCTCTCCACGCGCCAGTCGATGGAGATACTGCATGTGGATTACCACAATTTCGGCCCGCTGGTGGAGATGTTGAAGGAATCCAGCCAGGAGGTGGCCTCCTGCGGCCCGCGTGTGCGGGTGCCGAATGCCTGCGGCGGCTGCTCCTACAATCCGAACGGCATCACCGATACGCAAAAGATGGCCGAAACGGTGAATGAGAAGTTCTTCGGAATGCGGACGAACCACAAGTTCAAAATGTCGTTCAGCGGCTGCCCTCACGACTGCATCCACGCCGCCAGCGCCGACCTCGGCCTGATCGGCGCGGTATGGCCCGTGTGGGAGGAAGCGAGTTGCACCGGGTGCACCATCTGCGCCTCGGCCTGCACCGAAGGGGCGATAGAATCGCACCCCGAAACCGGCAAGCCGGTATTCGATGCGGACAAGTGCCTGTACTGCGACGATTGCGTGCGGGCCTGCCCCACCAGCTCATGGACGGCCGGCAAAAGCGGCCATAATCTGCGGGTGGGCGGCCACCACGGGCGGCATCCGGTGAACAGCACTATCGCGGCGCGATTCCTAAGCGACGAAGAGGCGGAAGCCGCGATTGGCGCCACCATTGCCTGGTACCAAAAAGCGGGCGAAGGCAAAGGACGTATCCGGCTGGGCAACCTGTTGATGCAGGAAGGGCAAATGGAGAGCTACTTGGAAGCGTTGACCGAGGCCATCGGCCCGGAAAAGCTGGCGGAAGACATCCAACGCCCCCACAAGATAACCATCAGGAGATAGGAATGGCGGAATTAGCGGCTGACAAGTTTATAGACATTTCCGGCGAGGTCTGCCCGATGTCATTCGTGCTGACCAAGCTGGCGCTGGATGAGTTGGAGGACGGACAAGTGCTGGAGCTGATCTGTCAGGCGGGCGATCCGGTGCGCAACATCTCCATTCAACTGAAGGATGAAGGACATATGATCGTCAGCGTAAAAAAAGAAGCGGACGGAAATTTCCGTCTGAAAATAAAAAAGAACGGTTAGAAAAACGCAGGAAGGGAAAAAGACAATGAGCAAAGCAACGGAGAACCTCAAGGAACTGGTCGAATCGCTGCACTTCGGGGAAAAGGTGGCGCGCGCGGAACATCTGCTGCGCAGCTACTTCGACCTCTATGGCGATTACGCCGTGGTGGCCAACTCGCTGGGCAAGGACAGCATGGTGGTGTGGGACATGGCGCTGCGGGTGAACCCGAACGCCAAGGGATTCATCGTCACCACGCCGTTCAAGCCGCAGCAGACCAAGGACTACATGGCC
>JAHFEK010000013.1 GCA_023248495.1 Nitrospinales bacterium | reverse complement strand
CGCCTCCTTCTTCTTTCGGTTAAGTGAATTGCTAACACAATCCACTATAAGGGGGCGCGCTTTCATATAATCATCCCCGCCCCGTGTCGTGGCACGGGGTAAACTCCGGCGGGGATCCAGATATATTTTCAAAGCTCTTTTCTTCTCCCCCCGGTGGGTACATGCTCTCCAGCATGTATATTGCCGCGTAGCGGCAACAGAAAGGTCATGCCTTTGGCATGATGTACACACTGAGAGTGTGTACCCACCAAGAATAAGCCGCGGCACCTGCCACCCCTCAAAATTATTTTCTAATCCATTCAGGTTCGGTTCAGGTTCGCGCGTTACCTTGTAACCATGAAGAACAAGGAGAGCGAAAATATGAATGGCAACGTGAAGGTATGGGATGTCTTTGTGCGGTTTTTCCACTGGGCGGTTGCCGCACTTTTGGCGGTGGTTTTCCTGACGGAAGAGGACTTCCTGCCCGTCCACGCGGCGGCGGGCTACGTTATCCTCTTTCTCGTCGCCGGACGGGTGGTATGGGGCTTCATCGGCACCCCTCACGCGCGGTTCGCAGATTTTGTGCACCCCATTCGACGCACGGCGGACTATCTGAAGGATGCACTCCGGTTTCGCCACCGCCGCACGCTGGGGCACAACCCGGTGGCGGGGATGATGATCCTGGCGATCATTTTCTTTGTCGTGATGGCCGCCTTCACCGGCGTGATCGTCTACGGCGCGGGGGAACATGCCGGGCCGCTGGCCGCGATGTTGGCCCCCTACGGCTGGCGATACGCCGATGCGCTGAAAGAGGTTCATGAGTTTTTCGCAACGGGTGCAATTGTGCTGGCCGGCTTGCATGTGGCGGCCGCCATTTTTGAAAGCCTGCATTTTAAGGAGAACCTGGTGCTCGCCATGATTACCGGGTACAAAAAGAAAACGATTGCTGAAAGGAGCAACAACAATGAAAAAAACAGAGGCGATGGTTATGACGTTGGCGCTCAGCCTTTTTCTTGCGCCGCTGGCGCAGGCGGGGACGGCCCAGGATTTGATGAAGGAGTATCAGGCGGCGGGCGCGGCTGAGTTCAGCGCGGCGCGGGGCGAAACAATGTGGAGCGCCGTCCATACCGGCAAAGAGGGGCCGATAAGCTGCTCCACCTGCCACACCGCCAACCTGAAAAATCAGGGCAAACATGCAGTGACCGGCAAGGTGATAGAGCCGATGGCCCCCTCGGCGAACCCGCAGCGGCTGACCGACGTGAAGTTTATTGAAAAGTGGTTCAAGCGCAACTGCAAGGAAACCCTTGACCGCGAGTGCACCTCCCAGGAAAAAGGGGATTTTCTCGCGTTCATCGGCGGCAAATAACGGATACAAAGGAGAAATACCATGAATGAACGGAAAGCGGGACTAATGACGGTTATAATGATTATCGGCAGCCTTGCCATCGCCGGGGCGGCCATCGGCGACGATGACCGGGGCGAGCACAGGGAGGGCAGCCGGCTCAATCGGCGGCTTGATGTGGCGCCGGTGAACGATGCGCTATACGCAAAGGAGTGCGGATCATGCCATTTTGCATACCAGCCGGGCCTTTTGCCGGCACGGAGCTGGAAAAAAATGATGGAAACGCTCGATAAACATTTTGGCGATAACGCCGAGCTGGACGCCGAAACCCAAAAGGCGCTCACCGCCTACCTTGTGGCGAATAGCGCCGAAACCTCCGGTTACAAGGCATCGGCGAAGATACTCAACTCGATCAAGGATGGGGATGCTCCGCTGGCGATCAGCAAAACCGCGTACTTTGTGCGAAAACACCATGAGGTGCCGGAGCGGATGGTGAAAGGCAACGACCAGGTGAAAAGCTTTGCCGCCTGCGGCAAGTGCCACACGGGCGCCGATAAAGGCTCGTATGACGAGCTCGGCGTCGTCATTCCCGGATTCGGAAAATTCGAGGACTGAGCGGAAACCTTCATGAACATGCGGGGGGTGTTGTGCGGGACGATCGCGGCGCTGGCGCTGATGCTTGTCCCGTTTCCCGCCGCCGCGACGGAGGGGTATGGCGCCGCCGAGGCAAAAGCGCTGGTGGAAAAGGGGATCATTATCCCAATGAAGACCGTGGTGCAAAAGGCCGAGAAACTCAAATCGGGCCGTTTGCTAGAGGCGGGCCTGCGCAAGAAGCGGGGGCTGTATGTGTATGATGTCGAGATACTGGACGCGGCGGGCGTCGTGTGGGAACTGAAGTTCAACGCGGCCACCGGCGATCTGCTGGAAATAGAAGTGGAGAAGGACTGACGTGCGCCTCCTGTTGGTGGAAGACGATCCTCAACTCGCCCAAAGCCTCAAGGCCTTTTTATCTAAAAACGGTTTTGTGGTCGACCACGCCGGTAACGGCGAAGAAGGAGAAGCGATGGGGGATTCGCTCCAGTACGATGCGGTGATTCTCGATCTCGGCCTTCCCCGCCGTTCCGGCCTTCAGGTGCTGGCTAACTGGCGGCGGAATAAAAACCGCGTCCCCGTGCTCATTCTCACCGCGCGCGATGCGTGGAACGAGAAGGTGGAGGGATTCAAGGCGGGCGCCGACGACTATCTGGGCAAACCGTTTCACCCCGAGGAACTGCTGGCGCGCATCACCGCGGTGACCCGCCGCGCGGCACAGGGACGCGGCGCGCAACTGCAAGGGCATGGCTTCACGCTGGATGAAGAGCGGCAGTCGATAGTCTTCGAGGGCGGCGCAAGCGTGCCGCTCACCGGGGTCGAATTCCGGCTGCTCCGTTACTTCATGCTCAACGAGGGAACGGTTCTTTCCAAGGCGACGCTGGAGGAGCGCATCTACGATGACGAGGCTTCGCAGGAAAGCAACGTGATAGAAGTCTATGTCCGTCGTCTGCGCGAAAAGCTTGGCGACAAGGATTTAATCAAGACCCGGCGCGGCCAAGGATACGTTTTCGGTGAATAAAAGATGAAGCGTCTATCGCTCCAGCGCCGCATCACCATCGGGCTGGCGGTGAGCCTGGCGGTCATCTTTGCGGCGCAGTTGTGGGCCGCCAGCCAGAGCGCCCGCCGCGTGGTGGAAAACAGCATTGCGCAAAATCTCGATCATGAAACGGAGAATCTCCTCGCGGCGCTTGTCCGCCAGCCGGACGGCGTCTTTGCGCTGAATCCGGATGCCGAAACCCCCATATACCGCCGCGTGTATTCGGGGCATTACTTCGCCATTCACCTCGGCGGCGGCGTTATCCGTTCCCGTTCGCTGTGGGATGAGGATTTTCCCGCGCTGTCCGATGGCGTCCGGCGAGTGGCTGGGCCAAAAGGGCAAACACTGCTGGCCAAAACCGCGTCGTTCAACAGGGCCGGGCAGCGGGTGACCATCACCGTCGCCGAAGATGTCACCGCCATAGATGCGGAGATTGCGGCATTCCGCAACCGGTACGCGGCGGTGGCGGTGGCCGCGCTCGCGCTGTTGCTGGGGGCGCAGTTGCTCATCGTCCGGGTGGCGCTCAGGCCGCTGGAAAGGGCGCGGATGGACGCCGTCCGCCTAGAGCGGGGCGAAACCGAAATGATGGAAACCGATGTGCCATCGGAGTTGGCCCCGTTCATCACACAGCTCAACCGGCTGGCCGATATCACGCGCAAGCGGCTCGCCCGGTCGCGCAACGCGCTGGGCGATCTGGCGCACGCGCTGAAAACGCCGTTGGCCGCCATCATGCAGGCCGCCGAACACGAGAAGGTGAAAGGGGACGAAGAGCTGTGCCTCCTCCTCAACCAATCGGCGGATAAAATGGCGCGGCTGATGGATAAGGAACTCAGAAAGGCGCGCCTTGCCGGCGGCTACCTTCCCGGCAAGGGATTCGATACGGCGCGGGATATTCCGCCGCTGCTTAAAACGTTGGAGCTAATGCATCGCGGCAAGGCGGTGCGGGCGGAGGCGCAATATCCCGATGCGCATCTGGCCGGATTCGATTGTGCCGACATGATGGAGCTGCTTGGGACGCTTTTGGATAACGCCTTCAAGTGGGCCGCGGGGCGCGTATCGCTAACGATGTCATTGGATAACGGGCTTGCCATAACCATCGAGGACGATGGTCCCGGCTGCCCGCCCGGCATGATGGAGCAAATATCGGGGCGCGGCGTGCGGCTGGACGAATCGGTGCCGGGGCACGGGCTGGGACTCGCCATCGCGCGCGACATCGTGGAAAGTTACAACGGCCGGATGGAGTTCTCCGCCGCCCCGCTCGGCGGCTTGCGCGTGTCAATAATTTTCCCGTCCCGCTGGTAAACGCGCGGAATTTTTTCTTACCCCCGCCCGGGTACAGGTTTTAACCTGTTGTTGGCCCGCCAGGGCCAAGAGTTCTTGTTTCCCGCGGAAACAACCACAGGATGAATCCCGTGGTGCCCCGCGTGATAATTTTTATCGACCGGGTGGCGCACAAACGTCTATAATGCTTTCCTTGTTGTGCGCCCGTAGCTCAGCCCGGATAGAGCGTTCGCCTCCGAAGTGAAAGGCCACTGGTTCAAATCCAGTCGGGCGCACCAATAAAATATATATAAATCAAATATATATCCATAAAAAAGCCTCAAAAAACCGTTACCAGACCGTTACCGTGCCGTACCCGATTTATTTCCAAAACCGGTGTCGTCAAGGCATTATCGGTGTCCAAAGAACCGAGCTCGTGATTATCTGGTAACACAAAACCAGTTACTACGGCGTCAGCGCGGAACCTGCGCGGCGTTCGGTACCTAGACTCCGCTTCGCTCCATCGCGCCGAACACGGTGGGTGCTTAATGGCTCCGGCACAAGGCCGCCGCCGGAGGCGGGTAGGGCGAGGCGTTTATGCTGGGGGAATCAGCCGAGCGACGGGGTTGGGTGTCCTCACGGCCCTACATAAACGCTGTGAGTCCGGTGCTCAAGGTAGTTCGTCAAGTACGGCGGGACAAGGCTTGGATTCCGGATGATGAGCAGGTTTTCTGCGTTGTGCTCTTCGCAAGCTGCGGATCACCCGTAAGGAGTTTGAAGCCCTCAAGCGGTGGATGACAGAATTCACCAAGGAGCGTTTTCCCGAACTGGTGCATTCCTGTGACCACCGGAAAAAGTGCCAGAATAAGGTGAAGGAACGCCTGCGGGCGAATCACCAAAATCACCGGCAAAAACAAGAGGGACGCGAGATGTCCAGCAAAAAGGAATTGGCGCGGGCCGCGGTGATTGGCAAGGAACAGGAGCGCGATATCAGTCGCCAGAAGAAGGATGGAAAAACGGATGAGAGGTTAAGAGGTTGAATGAATGAAAAAATGTGCAATAAATACAATGCGATACATGGCATTTCCAGCCATTGGTATTTCTTGGTATTAATAGCCCTAAATGGGTATATTCCAATATTAGTTACTTTATTTGATTTACCAGCTTGCTATTTCGATATTGCGGTCTTATTAAGTTCAAATGCGGATAAAAACAATGTAGGGTCGTAATAACAAGTAATTAGAGGTGTGCTGTGAAAAATTTAGAAGAAATTGAGAGAGGGATTATTTTTTGGCCGGTTGGAAATGGTGATAGCACCACGGTTATTGTCAATGAGGATGTATTTCTCCAAGTGGATATATGCCATCACGAAAAAGCTGAAAATGATGAATCGGCAGAAATCCCCGTTTTGGATGAACTACTTAAACTCCTGCCTAAGAAAGATGGGGAGCCTTATCTGGCCGTGTTCGCCTTAACACATCCTGATGAAGATCATTGCAAGGGGTTTGAGGAGCTTCTAAAAAAAGCCCAGATCGGCGAGATTTGGTTTACTCCAAGAGTTTTTGATGAATTTAAGAAAGACCTATGTTCTGACGCAAAGGCTTTCCAGGAAGAGACCAAAAGGCGAATCAAAAAGGTAATTGATAATAAAGGTGAGGTTGCTTCTGGAGATCGCATAAGGATTGTTGGGTACAGTGAGGATTTAAAAGAGGACTATAGGGGCTTTCCGAATATTTATATTTCCGTTCCCGGCAAAACGACATCAATGCTTAACGGCACGGATTATTCCTCGCATTTTAAGGCATTCTTTCACTCTCCATTTAAGGATGATCTTGATGGAGACAGAAACGACACGAGTTTGGCTATGCAAATAACTCTGATTAATGGTCCATCAAAAGGGAAAATAATGTTGTTAGGAGATTTGTCGTATCCTATTCTTAGGAAAATCTATGACCGTAGCGATGAACAAGATGTTGCGTGGGACGTTTTTCTTGCACCGCATCACTGCTCAAAATCGGCCATGTACTATAAGGATGACGAGGTAAATGAAGACACCCCTCGGCATGACATTTTGGATGACATAAGAGACTCGGCAGTTGCTACTAATCATTATATTATCGCTAGTAGCAGGCCAATTCCTGCAAGGAATAGTGAAGGCGATAATCCACCGCATGCGAAAGCATTTAATCGCTACATTGAAAATGTTGCGCCTACCGATTTTATTTGCACGATGGAGCATCCTGTAGAGGCCCCAGTGCCCGTGGTTTTTGGAATGACAGAAAAAGGGCTTTCGTATCAAAAACAGAAATCTGATGAAGGCCCGTCCGATGACAAAGCCGAGAAACTGAGCGCAGTTGTGTTTAACAGCCGAAGCGACGGCAAAGCCCCGCAATCTAGGGGTGGGTATGGGTGACAACTGGTCAACTGGACAAAGGCAGGCTATAGAAGACTTAAGAAATATTGAGGCCGATTGCGCGGGAAGAATAATAATTAATGAGGTTGGCCTTTCAAAGATATTTGCGGGCTTTCTTGAAATTGGCCTGTTGGTTGACTGTAAAAAATTTAAAAAGCGATCTGGCGGTGCAACCATTGATGATACGGAAGAGGTCTTTCTTTTATTGCAATCTGGGTTTCCTTTCGATGTTCCAATATGTTTTATAAAGCACGAAAGATTTGCCGGGCATTCGCACGTTTCGTATAAGTACTTTCCATGCCTTTATTTGGCGCCTGATTCTCAGTATGAGCCGAGTAATGGGATTAGAGGGTACATTGCGCGTTTACTCAAATGGATTGAAGATGCTGCAGCGAACAACCTTGATCCAATAGGAGCACCTCTACATCCACCAGCTGTTTATACTTCCAATAACGATTTTTTGCTTATACCAACAGTTGATACGCCACATATCGAGAATGATGATTGGATTGGTCATGCAAAATGCATAATGACTCCTATTTCCAGCAAGCAGAATCCGGCTTCCAAAAAACTTGAAATTGTGGAATGGATTGCAAGAGACCAGAAACTTGATCCCGGGTTTGTTTATGCTTATGCGCTCTTATTTAAAAAGTTTATGCCGTATGAGTACCCGCGATCTATAGGTACTTTAATTGAGGAGCTATCACCTAACGGGGTTAATAAGATCGAATTGTTTCTCTCGATGCTTAATGCGGCCAATATTAATGAAGCTAATTTAGGCTTAATAATTATTGGATCGCCTATGCGCGGCGTGGCAGGTGGCAAGCGCATTCAGCATCTTTCCGCGTGGTTAATAAACCCTGATGATGTAAAGGAACTAAAAACTTTTGCTCAAACGATAAAAAATAAACCGTTTTTAGACTATGGCTCAACTGTTAGTGAAGCGGCAACTACTCTCAAAGAAAAGGCCAAGATAAGCTGGTGTCAAGTCATGGAAGATCGGCCAGAAGTAGTTATGAGGCGGGATGGTGAAACTCCAATGATGGCGTTTCGAGATAAATCTGTGCTGCTGATTGGCTGTGGGGCCATTGGTTCTTATGTCGCGGAGCATTTTGCACGTGCGGGGGTGAAGAAGCTGATTCTTGTTGATAACAAGAAAGTAACTCCCGGGCTTCTGTCGCGTCAGAATTATTTGTATGGTGATATTGGGAAATTTAAAAGCGAGGCTTTAGCAAATAGGCTTGATGCAATATCGCATAAAGTTGATGTCTCTATATTTACCGATGATCTTAAAAATATAGAGGATAAAATTGTTGCTTTGGGAAATGATAAAGAAATCGATTATATTATAGACGCTACGGCCTCCAAGACTGTGCTTCTATATATAGAATATTTGATTCAAAGAGGTTCTTTCCCCAAGCTATCCACCTTTTCACTTGCCTTTGGCTCAAATGCTCAATCAGCACTGGTTCTATATCGCAAGAATGATTATTCCGGTGGTCTATATGACGTTTCAAGAAAAGCATTGCTAAGCCTTAGCGTAAATGAACGGGGGCGTTATTATAAAAGACAGTTTTGGCCTGATGCGGACGCTTATGGAAAGAGTCTGTTTCAGCCAGAGCCGGGTTGTTCAGAACCTACTTTCCAAGGGTCAGGAGCTGACGTATCTTCACTTGCCGCCGCAATGACGAATGTAATGGCAAGGGAAATATTAAGAGCCACAGCAGCATCAGCGACCTTTTTTGTGCAACCTCATATGTTTTCAGAAAAGCAGGGACGGTATCCCATTAGATATGAGTTTAAGAATGATATTGTAATACGCACTGCTGGCGACCCATACGAAATAAGAATTGATGAGAATGAATATGCCTTCATGCTTCGACTGGGGAATGATGTAAGGATAAGAAAAGGGCAATCGTATGAAACCGGCGGGGTGCTTTATGGGCAGATTGATGAAGCTGCAAGGGTGGTATGGGTATCTAAGGTGACACCGCCCCCACCAGATAGTGAAGAGCGCCCTAACGAGTTTATTAGTGGTATTGACGGTGTGCAAGAGGAAAGCTGCCGTTTAGAGGGGGAAAGTCTTGGCAATATGCGTTTTATCGGATTTTGGCATACCCATCCCGGTAGCACACCTTCTCCCAGCATAAAAGATGCGGCGACCGTCTCAAAATATCTTATCGATTCAAAAATGCCTACCTATAAAACAATATTGGTTATTGTTAACCCTGATAGTGGGCAGAACTCACTTGGGGCGTATGTCGGAAAGATGAAAAAGAGAGAAGATGGAAAATGCGCTATAGTTCTTGCGGGGGATATGGTGGATGGAATCGCATGAGTGAATCTGATAATAAAAATGCCTCTTGGCTAAGTTACATTAATCTGAGCAATGAATATGAGCGGCGAGCTCGTTTTCTGCCCGGCTTATTGTCATTTTTCTTTCTTGCTTTGCCTGCGGCGGCATTCCATGAAAATATTGATGGCTGGATATTGATACTGCTCGGAGGGACAGGTGTCGGGGCTGTCCTATCTATCGGCATTTCACATTTGGCATCTGCTGCTGGCAATAGGCTCCAAATATTGCTTTGGCCACGCTGGCCTTATGACTCCCCAACAAATCAATGGTTGTTTCCAACCAATTCCCAGCGTTCCATGCAACAAAAAATGCTGTGGTATGCGGCAATTAAAAGAGTTACTGGTCTAGAGATTAAAAACAGTAAAACGCAAGAAATTCAGGAATTGGAAGCATTGATAAACGATGCGATAACCGCAATGCGGGTAAAGCTGCGCTCCTTTGATAAATCAGGGCTATTGAATGCACATAATATTGATTATGGATTTGCAAGAAATTTTACCGGTCTTCGTTTTTTGTGGTTTTCCTTTGCGTTGATTGGGTGCATGGCTAGCTGGATTAAATCCTACTTAGCCAAAGACATCTTGTTGCTCAGCATGATCGAAGCTGCCGTTCTGATTGGCGCATTTTATCTGGCATTTTATCTTTTACCTGAATACGTAAGGAATAAAGCGGATAGATATGCTGAAAGCTTCTTTGGCGCATTAGAAGAGATCGATAAGCACACCCGGCATAATTAGCACCTTATATAACTTTTCCGCAAACTTCTCGGCATAACCCCAAGCATCAAACTTGACCTGACCTGTTTCGTTGCTCATCTTTTGTTGTAGAAACACGCGATGTCTTCGCGTGGCCGGTAGCGTTTGTGATGATGAACTAAATACGAAGGGATTATGTTTACCCGTTTTTTGTTGGAGGGTATATATTGTTTGCCATACCATAAAAGGTTGGAAATAATGGTGTCATCTGGGCAAAGAAGAGATAGAAGGACTTAACTAAATGCCTATTACTACGAGCAATTCTGGACTGCGCGACAATCACACCCGGGGTGCCGTTGCGGACTTCATAAAAGAAAAAATCCAGAGTGGTTCCCATCTCTCGATTGTCTCCGCTTACTTCACTATCTATGCCTACGACGCACTCAAGGAAAGTCTGAATAAAATCGAGCACCTGAATTTTCTTTTCGGCGAGCCATCCTTCATCAACCGTCTCGATCCAAACAAGACGGAAAAGAAAGCCTTCATCATTGACGCCGATGGATTGGAGCTTACCAACAAACTTCAGCAAAAGCGCGTTGCCAAAGAATGCGCCGACTGGATAGAGCAAAAGGTTGATATTAAGACCATCAAACAATCCAACCTGCTTCATGGCAAGATGTATCACATAGCGACGCGAGGAGTGGAAGATGCCATTCTAGGTAGCTCCAATTTCACGGTGCGCGGCCTCGGCCTAGGCGTCGGCAATAACAACATCGAGCTGAATCTGATTGTCGATAGCAATCGTGACCGCCAGGAACTCAAGCAATGGTTTGAGGAGCTTTGGAGTAATGACGATCTGGTCAAGGATGTTAAACAGGAGGTTCTTCAATACCTTAAGCAGCTTTATGAGAACAATTCAGCGGAGTTCATTTACTACAAGACGCTCTTTCACATCTTCGAGGATTTCCTGAAGGATACTGGCAAGACCGATGCTGACCTTGGCCGAACCAGCCTTTTTGATACCGCGTTGTGGAAAGCGCTTTACGATTTCCAGAAAGATGGCGTCAAAGGCGCTATCAACAAGATTCTCCGGCACAATGGCTGCATCATCGCCGATAGCGTTGGTCTGGGCAAAACCTTCGAGGCTCTTGCTGTTATCAAATATTTTGAACTAAAGAACGAGCGCGTCCTTGTCCTCTGCCCCAAGAAATTGCGGGATAACTGGACGGTCTACACAAATAACGATCAACTCAATCCTTTTCTCTCAGACCGTTTCCGTTACGATGTTCTTTCACACACCGACCTCAGCCGGGACAGTGGGCATACAGGCGACATAAACCTTGAAACGCTAAATTGGGGCAACTACGACCTTGTGGTCATCGACGAGTCGCACAATTTCCGCAACAACACGCCAGGCAAGCGCGATGATGCGGGCGAGGTTATAAGGAAAAGCCGCTATCAAAGGCTTATGGACGAAATCATCAAGTTTGGCGTCCGCACCAAAGTGCTGCTCCTTTCGGCCACGCCGGTAAATAATGACCTGAAAGACCTGCGCAACCAGCTTTATTTCCTCACCGAGGGGAACGATCATACTTTTTCCGAATCGCTAGGCATTGACAGTCTTAAGGAAACGCTAACCTCAGCTCAAAAAGTATTCTCGCATTGGGCGCGCAAACACGGTTCGGAACGAAAAACCGCCGACCTGTTGGAAAAGCTAAACGCTTCTTTCTATAAACTGCTCGACGAGCTAACCATCGCCCGTTCACGCAAACACATCCAGAAATATTATAAAGAAAACGTTGTCCAGCTTGGTGGGTTCCCGAAGCGCGAAAAGCCGCTATCGATATACTCAAAAATTGACACGCGCGGACGATTCCTTTCCTACGACAAAATCAATGACGAAATTGATGGCTACAAGTTATCGCTGTTCAACCCGTCCAAGTATGTCAAGGAAGAGTTCAAGCAGGAGTACCAAAAATCAGCGCACGACCCGTTCAGCCAAGCTGACCGTGAAGAATTCCTGATCGGCATGATGAAGGTGAACTTTCTCAAGCGCCTCGAAAGTTCCGTGAAATCCTTTGAGATCACCATGGAACGAACTATCGCCAAGATAGAGGCGCTTGAGGGAAAAATAGGCGACTTTTTAAAAGCATCAAATAATGCCGCTTCAAAGGAGCATGAACTGGATTTCCGTGATTCCGGCGAAGACGATGAGCTTGAAGATGCCCTGCAGGTCGGTGGCAAGTTGAAATATCGTCTTGAACACTTGGAGTTGGATAACGGGAAGAACTGGCTCAATGACCTCAAGAAAGACAAAGACCAACTATTTACCCTTTTGAGCGCGGCACAGAATGTCACCCCGGAGACGGACGCGAAACTTAAAGACCTGAAGAAGCTCATTGAAGCCAAGGTTGCCAAGCCCACCATTAACAAGCTCGGCCAGCCGAACAAAAAAGTTCTGGTCTTCACCGCCTTTGCCGATACCGCGACCTACCTTTACGAATCGTTGGAAAAGTGGGCAAAAGATGATTTGGGTATCCACATAGCCCTTGTCTGCGGCAGCGGCAACACGCGCACTACCTTTGGGGGGACTGCTTACAACCAGATACTTACTAATTTCTCTCCGCGCTCAAAGAATCGCGGCAAAATTCCGTTTATGCCACAAGAAGGGGAAATTGACCTCATAATCGCCACAGACTGCATATCCGAAGGCCAGAACCTGCAGGACTGCGATTACCTCGTCAATTACGACATCCACTGGAATCCAGTCCGTATCATCCAACGCTTCGGACGTATTGACCGTATCGGAAGCGCCAGCCGTACCGTCCAGCTCGTCAATTTCTGGCCCACCGAGGATCTCAACAAATATATCAATCTTAAGAACCGCGTCGAATCACGCATGGCGCTTGTGGACATTGCCGCCACCTTCGAGGACAACATTCTCCAAAATACGGAGATAGAAGAACTCATCCACGAAGACCTCCGTTATCGCGATAAACAGTTGCTCAAGCTCAAAGATGAAGTGCTCGATCTTGAAGACCTGGGAGATAGCGTATCCCTCACCGAGTTCACCCTCGACGACTTCCGCTTGGAGCTTTTGAAATATATTGAGGCAAACCGCACCGCGCTCGAAGATGCCCCCTTCGGTCTTTACACCGTAGTGCTGTCCAGCGCAGAGCACAAAATCATTGGGCCGGGGGTCATTTTTTGCTTCCGCCAAGAGACAAAGGCGGGCATCCCCGGCGCTGGCAAGGGTAATGCCAACGAGGAAATCAATCCTCTCCACCCCTATTTCCTGGTCTATGTTCTCGATGATGGCAATGTCCGCTTCGGTTTTGCCCATCCTAAGCAGATTCTCGAAATCTACCGCATTCTTTGTTCCGGCGCGGTCGAGCCTTACACCCAACTCTGCAATCTTTTTGACCAGCAGACCAATCATGGCTCTGACATGAAGGAATACGATGTACTCTTGAAAAAGGCCGTCGATTCTGTAGCCACTACTTTCCGCAAACGTGCCGCTTCCGGCCTGCAATTCGGACGCGGTTTTATCCTTCCTGATGAACAGGATCAAGTAAATGAAAAAACTGATTTAGAGCTTATCACTTGGCTGGTAATTAAACCGCAATGAACGCCTTGGAGCACAGGAAGGCCATCGAGGCCGCGCTAAACAAATTCCCCGGTCAACCACTGGCTGAAGCATCATCGCATTTGCTTGAAGTACTCGGCTATACCAGCAAGAAGCGGCTTCCGTTAAAGCCCAACACACTCGCCACTTTCCTGTCCACTTTTTCGCAAGGCCGCGAGCTGAATCCTCGCTATGCGTTGCCGGGCGAATGGAAAACCATCGACTTCCTCTTCCAGCTTACCGACGATGAAATCCGCGCCGCCGGTAAACAGCAGTTCGACTTCGAGAGCAAAGGCACCTACAACGGCACAATCATCGAATCCTATCTTTTCTTCGCTATCGAATTAACGGGCAACCACTACTCACGCACAGCCCTTGCGGGCATCACCCGCGAGGTAAACAAACTCTTCAACATGCCTGCCCTTATTCTCTTCCGGTATGGAGAGACGTTGACTCTTTCCATCATCAATCGCCGTCTGCACAAGCGCGAAGAGGGCAAGGACGTTCTGGAAAAAGTCACACTCATCCAGGACATTAGTTGCGCCGACACTCATCGTGCTCACATTGAAATTCTTTACGACCTCTCACTTGGCGCATTGTACGAAGAACATCGCTTCAGTAACTTTGTAGAACTCCATGCCGCCTGGCAAAAGACGCTCGACACCTCCGCGCTTAATAAGCGTTTTTTTCAGGAACTCGCCAACTGGTATTTCTGGTCACTGCCTCAGGTCAAATTTCCCAAGCTCGCGCCCAAAGATGCCGATGGCCGCGACTCGCTCAGCCTCATACGCCTCCTCACCCGCGTTACTTTTTGCTGGTTTCTCAAGGAAAAGGGCCTATTGCCTGATGCACTGTTTGATCCGCGCAAGGTTCCCGCGCTGTTGAACGACTTCGGCCCAAAGGAGAGCACCTATTACAAGGCCATTCTGCAAAACCTCTTCTTCGCCACTCTCAACCAGGATATGGATAAACGCGAGTTCCGCAAAGACGGTCAGCATTTCATGGCGCACAATCTCTACCGCTATCGGAGTTTGCTGAAGACCCCTGGCGAACTTCTCAAGCTCTTCGCCGGGATTCCGTTTATGAACGGCGGTCTCTTTGAGTGCCTCGACAAAACGCTTGGAACTAAAGAAAAGCCGGAATACATCCGGATTGACGGTTTTTCCGACCGTGACGACAACCCGCTCAAGATACCCAATGACCTGTTCTTCGGTGATGAGCGCGTTGTTGATCTTAGTGGGGCCTACGGCGACAAAAAGTATAAATCAGCCCAAGTGGCTGGCCTTATCCACATTTTTGCCCGCTACAAGTTTACTGTCGCTGAAAATACCCCTATTGAGGAAGAAATCGCGCTCGATCCCGAACTGCTCGGCAAGGTCTTCGAGAATCTTCTTGCCGCCTACAATCCAGAGACCGGAGCCACCGCCCGCAAGCAGACCGGCTCGTTTTATACTCCGCGCGAAATTGTCAATTACATGGTGGACGAATCGCTCATCGCCAGCCTCAAAACCAAGCTCGAAACTGCAATTCCAACAGCTTCAAATTCCGAAGAACGCCTCCGCCAACTTTTCGCCTACAACGACCAGCCGCACCTCTTCGGTGCCGCCGAGGTTGCCGCCCTTATCGAAGCCATTGACCACTTAAAAATTCTCGACCCCGCTTGCGGCTCCGGCGCGTTCCCCATGGGCGTCTTGCATAAGCTCGTGTTCGTTCTTAGCAAGCTCGACCCCGGTAATGAGCGCTGGAAAGCCAGACAACTCGCCAAGGCAGGTGAGATTCCTGATTCATCAGTACGTGAGCGAGTGCTCGCCGATATTGAACAAACCTTTGGCGCAAACGAACTCGACTATGGCCGCAAGCTCTACCTCATCGAGAACTGCATCTACGGCGTGGACATCCAGCCCATCGCCGTTCAGATCTCAAAGCTCCGCTTCTTTATTTCGCTGATCGTTGACCAGAAGATGAACCCGCAGGCCGATAATCTTGGCATTCGTCCGCTGCCCAACCTCGAAACCAAGTTCGTGGCCGCCAACACACTCATCGGAATAAAACGCCCCGGCCAGCAGCTACTCCGCAATCCAGATATTGGCATCAAGGAGACTCAGCTTCGTAAGGTGCGGGAAGAGCATTTCCTTGCCAAGACGCCCGCGAAGAAAGGGAAATGCCGCGAGCAAGATGCTAAGCTTCGTGCCGAAATCGCAGAGCTGCTAAAGAGCGACGGCTGGGACGTCGGTACAGCACGCAAGCTTGCCAGTTGGGATCCTTATGACCAAAATATGTCGGCTGGCTTCTTTGATTCTGAGTGGATGTTTGGCATCACCGAAGGCTTTGACGTAGTTATTGGAAATCCGCCTTATGGCATGGTGCAAGACGAGGAATTGCTGAAATATTTCTCGACCCACTACATGACCTGTGAGGGACGTATCGACATCTACGAGATGTTCTGGGAGCAAGCAGTGTGGTTGGCGCGACGAAATGCCGGCAGGGTTATCCTGATTATTCCATCACCGATCCTGTCCAACGTGTATAGCAAGCGCCTCCGCCGCTTTCTCCTTGATGAAGGCAATATCAATGAAATCACGAATTTCGGAATGCGTGTTTTCCATGATCCCACGGTTCACGTCTGTATCATTGGTTTTGCAAAAGGTCTGACCGCTAATCATCAGACTGGTGTTCGCATGCAAGTAGCGACAATCGACGAACTGGCGCGTGGTTTTGATTACAGGGTTCCGCAATCTGAACTTGCGCAGGGTCCGACTCAGAGTTTCGACATCTTCATTCCTCCTGCGCTTCGCGCAGTGCTTGCGCGTATCGAAAGTTATAGCAGACCTCTCGCTGATCTTTGTTTCATCCGGCAATGTATCAAGACCGGCGACGACGACCAGTTCGTAGCAACTTCCGCCAAGAAACTTTCCTTGCCGTGGAGACCCAGCCTTCGTGGGCGCTCCATTGAGCGCTACGAAACTCGGGAACACGATCTGTATCTCAAATATGGCGATTGGCTCGCCCGCAACTGGCAGAATCAGACATTTTACGAAACTCCCAAGCTCGCGGTGCGCGAGACGGGTTCCCGTATAATTGCTACCCTCGACGAGAATCATCGCTATTTTCTGAGTTCTCTCTACGCTGTTTATCCAAAAGATCTCAAGCAGGGCTATCCGCTAAAATATCTTTTGGCGATAATTAACTCTGCCTTCGCGACATGGTATGTCCGGCTCATCGCATTCGGCCTCACCGAAGGTGCCTTTACAAAGATTCGAACCAACCAGCTTGGGCGCTTGCCAATCCCGACCATTAACGTGGTTAGGTCAAATTCGCGTATCGCAGACCGGTTAATCACGCTCGTTGATCGAATCCTCGTCGCGAAGCAGACGTCCGCGTCCACAGACACAACGTCTCTGGAGCGCGAGATTGACCAGCATGTCTATGCACTTTACAGTCTCACGCTGGAGGAAATTCGCCTCGTAGAGGAGTCCGCGCCATTGAGAAAAAATTCATGAGGTGCTTACGGCTGTTGAAGACGTATAAGTATATCGAAAAACAGGCGGAGGGAGGGTTATGAGCTCTCTTAATCCTCAAGAAACAGCCCAATTAGAAAAATTACTTAATATGTCTGGCGGGTATGTGCTCGATTTTTCGGACGGAACGTTCGGAGTTTTCTTTGGGGATGCCGCCAATATAGACATCCACTCAGAAAGGTATCGGTCAAATGGCGCTTCCAAAGCCAAAAAACTTCGTGAATTCTGGAAGCTTGACGAAAATGCCATAGTCGGGAAGGTTCTTCTCGCTATGATTGAACGTGCGGAATTAATTGCGTCACGGGCAAAATCTGCTTCCTGGCGCACAGATTCTGTGCAAGATGAAAAAAATATTGAACTGGCACGGCAATGCAGGAGCATTGCAAATCGACTACTTGCTGGCAACGTAAATCTGAATCATTTGAAAAATACAGCCGTTGTTTTCGATGCAAAACATCTAGGCGAGCAGATTCGGCGCATGGAAGCATCCATTGAAAACGATCCATCTCTTGCCATCGGCACGGCAAAGGAGCTGATAGAAACCTGTTGCAAGACGATTCTTGCGGAACGAGGAAAGCCCGTGTCCGGTTCACCGGACATTCAGGAGCTGACAAAAAAGGCCTTAAAAGAATTGGAGCTTGTCCCGGAAGGTATCCATGAGTCTGGGAGGGGAAGTGATGTGTTAAAACGGTTACTTCAAAATCTCGGCGCAATTGGCAACGGCCTTGCGGAGCTTCGCGGCCTTTATGGCACGGGACATGGAAAACACGGCAAAGCTGAAAGGTTGGATCCACGACACGCGAAACTAGCGGTCGGAGCCGCCTCAACCCTCGCAACATTCCTTTTTGACACCCACACGGAAACAATGGCGAGAAAATAAAAATGCAAGTTCAAGAATGCATCGATGCCAAAAGCGAAAACTGCCCCCAATGGGAATCCGAAATCAACTCCCTCGCCTCGGTGCTCTGCGGATTATGAATAAGGAGAATGAAGGATGTTGAAACCATTTTCATTAATGGCAGGCGTAATTTCATGTTTAGGTATTGGGTGGCTTGCGTACCAGAAGCTTTGGGAAGCTATAATTACTGTTGTTGTTACTAGCATAGCAACTGTTGGAGCCGCTTATTTTGGGGCAAAGGTCGCTTTTGACAAAAATGCCGAGAAAGAACGCGAGAATATAAGAAATCAAAATAGGATCAATGGGAATATAGCTTTATTCAATTTAATGCATATGATTAACCTTCTTGGTTCTTTTAGGCTCCAATTTATAGACCCGTGGCGTACCAATGACCATGCCTTCCTTTTGATTCTACCTGCACTTCCATTCGAAAAAATAAAATTAAACGTTGAGGCATTATCTTTTTTGCTTGAGACGGATGAACCAAACTTATTGGGGGAGTTGGCGCTTTCTGAGGAAGCATATAGAAATGCAGTTGGCTCAATAAATGAGCGTTCAAGACTCCACCGTGATGATGTGCAGCCGAAACTTGAACAGGCTGGATTTATCCAGGGGCAACACAATGCGAACCAAGCTGCGGATTTATTGGGGAACCGTTTAAATCAGACGTTAAAATTGGCGACAGATACGATGATAAAAGTAGTGGATGAAACCATCGACCGGTTAAAAATAAATACGGAACGACTTGGTAAATGTCTTAAAACGCATTTTCCAGAAGGGAAAACAATACATGTCGAATTTCCAGCTAAAAATGAAACAACCGCAAAGCTGTAAAAGAACTAAGGAATTTTAAAAATATTATGCAGATACATTTTTCTGATTTTTTTGGGATAGACCCTGACGATGTTGAGAATTACGGGGCATTTAATATATCGCTAATCAATGACCTTCCACTTTTTATCGATCCTTTCTTGCTTTTCAATAGCATTAAGCCTGAATATAAACAACTCCATGTTGACATAATACGCTACATCACATTCCTGAAAGATAAGGCTGATCCCGGAATTCTAGATAAAGGTCTTTTGCAGAATTGGTATGAATTTCCAGAGATTAAGCAAAATTGGCTGGGGTTCTGCCTCGTTGGTAATGGCGGAGCTGGTCTTGGCCCTGACTTCGCAACAGCGCTCTTTAATAATTTGCATGAGGTCTTCAAGGATTTTGGCGGAGAAACACTTACGAAGGGAAGCCACCTTGAAAAGCTCTGCCTCGTGAAAGCGGGAGTTGGTAAAGATAAGATAAGTGATTTTACGACAAATCTTATCAAAGCATTTCTGCTTAACTATACACAAGCGTTCGCTAAGAGGTTTTTAAAGGATGACCAGAGGAAAATTGTGGCACTTAATAAGGTGCGCTTCAACTACCAAACGGAATCATGGGAAAGTGGCCGGTTTGAATTACCATTCCATAACGGTGATTATGTCATTCTGACCCCCAAAGATATTTTGACAAAAGAAGACACATGGATAAACAGGTCGGACTTATTTAATAATTATGACGAGGTTGCCCAAGCTATTCCAAATGCTCAGCTCAGGGCACAATTAAATAACTATCTTCGTAGCGTTTTGCCTAAAAAGCCAAAGGACAAGGATGTCCGCGAGGCGAGAGGTAAAGTTATAACAAAGTTTCCAGAGTTCGTTGACTACTTCATAAGTTTTAAAGAAAAGCATGGGGAGCAAGCGGTCTCAGTAAGTGAGATAAGGGTAAAGGAAATTGAAGATATATTTATAAAGCAACTTCGTGAGTTCGTCAAAGACCTCGAAAATACTCATAAATTTTATTCAATCGGGATCGGTACATATGAAGAAGCACTCCAAAGAGTTCTATTTCTTAAGGACGTAATTGAAAACAAGGGGGGACACAAATTATTTTATACTAACGGTGAACCGATCCGGCGAGAGAGCGACTTGCAAATTCTATTTCGTTTAACTTGGTTTGCCACGTCATCGGATGTAAGCAGGGAAGTAAACGATGGGAGGGGGCCAGTAGATTTCAAAATATCTAGGGGTAATTCCGATAAATCCCTCGTTGAATTCAAATTGGCAAAGAATACACACCTTCGGCGAAATATGGAAAAGCAGGTTGAAATATATGAGAAGGCAAGCGATGCTGAGCGTTCGTTGAAGGTCATTTTATTTTTTTCCAAAGAGGAGTTGTCAAAAGTTCAAAGGATCATAAAAGACCTCAAATTGCAGAACTGCATTGATATAATCCTCATAGATGCTTCTTCAACAAATAAACCCTCAGGTTCAAAAGCTTAAATGATTAACCGATTAAAGGAACTGCTTGCTCTGCTGCACGAAACCGAGTGGGTAGAGTTTAAGGGGAACATCGTTAAACCTGAAGAGATTGGCGAAGAAGGAGGGCAACCATGACGCAACTTAGCCCAATGCCACCCGATTATTCAGTTTGGCTGGCGGATCTCAAATCACGCATTGCCACAGTCCAGTTTAGGGCAACCTTGGCCGTCAATGGCGAACTTGTCCGGCTTTATTGGGAGATCGGACGCGGTATTCTGAAAAAACAGCAAGTTCACGGATGGGGTGCCAAGGTCATCGAAACTTTAGCCAAGGACCTGCGTTCGGCTTTTCCCGAAATGAAAGGTTTTTCACCCACCAACCTTAAATACATGAGGCGTTTCGCTGAGGAATGCCCGGAACGGTCATTTGGTCAGCAGGCCGCTGACCAATTACCGTGGTTTCATATTGTTGTGTTGTTAACACGGCTGCCAGGAGTCGAAGAGCGCGAATGGTATGCTTCCAAGACAACGGGGTAAAATAAAAAAAGTGGAAACGATTAACCGATTAAAGGACATCCTGAAAGCTGGGGAAAGTGTATCCGTTGAGTTCAAAAGCGAGCCAAAGGAGCCGCTTTCCGACCGGGAAATATACGAAAACATCGTTTGCTTGGCGAACACCTCCGGCGGTGTTTTGCTGATAGGCGTTGAGAATGACGGCACCGTTACTGGGGCGAGGCCGCGTCATGGTTCAAGTACCGACCCATTTAAATTACAAGCGGCGATTTTCAATAATACCTCCCCGGCAATAAATGCGCGGGTCAGCACACATGAGGTGGAAGGAAAGGCCGTTATCGCCATCGAGGTGGGCGCATACCCGGAAATCTGCGCCACGAAAGAAGGGAAATGCCTTCGCCGGGCAATGACAACCAGCGGCCCGGAATGTAGGCCGTTTTATCCGCACGAGCACACAAGCAGAAAAAGCGACCTGGGTCTGGTGGATTACTCAGCGCAAATTCCAGAAGGTGTCTCGTGGGCTGATATTGATCCGTTGGAAATCGAGCGCTTACGCCAGACCATCCGAGGGCGGCGCGGCGATGAGGTGTTGCTATCCCTTGATGACCGGCAATTGGCGCAAGCATTGCGGCTTGTGGAAAGCAGGGGCGGCGACCTGTTGCCCAATGTGGCCGGGTTATTGATTTTGGGGAGAGAGGAAATATTGCGCCGCTCTGTTCCCGCTCATCAGGTGGCCTTCCAGGTTCTGGATATAAAAGGTGACGTTGTAGTCAACGACTGGTTTTATTCTCCATTGCTGAAAACCCTTGAAGCAATTGAAGAGCGTTTTAGGGCGCGAAATGGAGAGAAAGAAGCCGTGATAGGGATGTTGCGGTTGCCAATCCCGGATTATGCCCCGGTGGCTTTTCGTGAGGCGGTGAATAACGCCGTTCTCCACCGTGATTATGCGCGGCTGGGGGCGACGCACATCCAGTTGCATGCCGATCATCTTTTATTCACCAATCCCGGCGGTTTTCTTGAAGGGATTACCCTCAACAACCTGCTTACGCACGAGCCGAAGCCTCGCAATCCAATTTTGGCGGAAGCATTCCGGCGCATTGGCCTTGTGGAAACCACGGGGCGGGGCATAGACAAGATTTATTTCGGACAGCTTGCCTATGGCCGCCCGCTCCCGGATTATTCGCAAAGCGATAAGGATACTGTCCGGCTTTTATTGCGCGGCGGGGACGCTTCGCTTGAATTTTCCGCGTTTGTTTATGAACAGGATAAGGCTGGAACACCCCTTGGACTGGAAGATTTGCTGATCCTCAATCAACTGCAACATGAGCGGCGAGCGGATATGCAAACACTCGAAATATTGACACAACGTGGTGAATCTCATGCAAGGGCCATTGTTGAGCGGCTTGTTGAGCGGGGTCTTGTGGAAGCCAAGGGTGAAAAACGGGGCCGGGTATACCACCTGAGCGCCCGGCTTTATAAGATATTTGGCGGGGCGGCGGGATACGTCCATGCGCATGGGATTGACCCGATCCGGCAGGAGGCTATGATTCTGGAATATGTTGAAGCTCATGGACGCATCACCCGCGGAGATGCGATGGATTTGTGCAGCCTGAAAGGCGACCAAGCCAGCAACCTGCTCCGGCGTATGACCAAAGCCGGGAAATTGAAGCTGCATGGAAGCAGAAAAAACGCCTACTACGAAAAAGCGTAGCGGCGGTTTTGGATTTATGAGTATTTACGCATAATTTATGCGGGATGTGCGTATAAAAAAGGATGCGCGCATAAATACGTGTATAGAAAAGATCGTCTCTCGGTCCGGGATAGCCCAGCCGGGTTGTTACATTACTGATAAAAAGATGTGACAAAATGGTACTTATGTCATATCCGCCCATCCTGACCTACGCCATTGTATATACTCGCATTACTATTGTCAAGGCAGTCTGACTTTACATTTCAAACCGCACGACATTTCGTGATTTGTCAGATACTAAAATGGCAATATTACATTTCTGATTGGGTACTTGCAACCATATGATTTATTTGCCAATAATGTTGTTGTAGCTCTTAATATCCGGCATTTCACCGTTTGGCACCTCACATTCCATCTTTTTCGCCATCCTTTCGCTAGACTTGCTAAAATATTCCAAGTATTCCGCGTAGCACCTCATTGCTATCCCTCTCCGCCCCAATCAGAACCGAAAGTGTGCTGAGGACATAGTTAAATTCCTGTTGATATTCCTCTTCCGGCAAGAGATCCATTTTTTGCTGCACGGTCAACGAGACGGCAGCGTAAAAAAGAACGGCGCTCAGGTGCGCCCGAGGTTTTAGCCTTTCAGGGCAATCAATTTGAATGATTTTTTGGGCACGTTTAAGGGTTATTTCACGAGGCGCCATTTCTGCCTTGGATGCCATCAGGAGCAAGGCTTCCTCAATATCCTCTTTTTTCTTAAGCGGTCTAACCTTTTCAAGCACGGAATAAAAAGTGCTTTCCGTGCATTCAAGCATCTCACTGGTCGATAGTTTCCTTTTTCTCTCCATGACGTCGCTCCAAACCCTTGTTTTCATCGCCTTGCGCATTCGCCCTGTTCACCCAACACGGGGATTCTTCTTTGGAAGGCCATTGCGTCTCATTGTAACATATACTAGGACTATAGTCCGTCGACTATTATCCGCATCCGGCCTATTTTCACCGTTATGGGAAAAGAAATAACGGCAGAGAAGGTTTTTGGAAGGGTGCTCAAAGAGAAACGGAATAAAAAGGGGGTGACCCAGGAAGAGCTGGCCCACGAGTGCTCTCTGGACAGGACGTATATTTCGCTTTTGGAAAGGGGGCTGCGCCAGCCCACGCTAAAAACCATCCTTAAGCTATCAAAAGCTTTGGACGTGAAATCATGGGACATGATTCGCGCTGTTGAAAAGGGAATGGGGTCAACTTCCGCATCTTCTTAGGGAAAGTGGCTGTGCCCCGTTTAACTGCAAATTTCGGGTCTCACGGTTTTTCCCCACTGAGTACGATCACCGGCGTCTTCAACGTTGAACAACCCTAACAGGTTGTTGAAAAACCCCATTTCATCGTGTTACTAATTCCGTAAACCATAAAGGGGGTGCGAAATGCGTGGCGCGAACGAAGAGCAAGGGTTCATATTCACTTATCTTTCTCCTGAACAACGGGTGCCGCAAGAACATCCTCTGCGTATTGTTAAATGTCAGGCGGATGCTGTCCTCAAGGGGCTTAATCGGACGTTTGACGGGATGTACGCGCAGACGGGCCGCCCATCAATACCGCCGGAACGGCTGCTCAAGAGTATGCTTCTGATGGCATTGTATTCCATGCGGAGTGACCGGCTGTTCTGCGAAAGCCTGGACTACAACATCCTGTTCCGGTGGTTTCTTGATATGAGCCTTGAGGAACGGTCGTTCGACCACAGCACATTCAGCAAGAACCGCGACCGTCTGATAAAACATGAGGTGGCGCGGGAGTTTTTCGCGACGGTGGTGACATATGCCCGGACGGAGAATCTTCTTTCGGACGAACATTTCACGGTAGATGGGACGTTGATCGAAGCGTACGCTTCAATGAAGAGTTTCGTAGCCAAGGGGAAAGAGCAGGTCAACAACGATGACGATGACCCGTCGAACCCGTCAGTGGACTTCCACGGGGAGAAGCGGAACAATGCCACCCATGCCAGCACGACCGACCCGGACGCACGGCTGATACGCAAAGGGAAGGGCAAGGAGGCCAAGCTGTCGTATTCCTGCAACGCCCTTATGGAGAACCGGCATGGGTTGTGTGTCGATGTTGAGCTGTTGAAGGCCGACGGAAACGCCGAGCGTGATGCCGCACTTGCCATGCTGGATCGGCTGATAAAGAGGGACATAGAACCCAAGACGCTGGGGGCCGACAAAGGGTATCATGCGCAGGAATTCGTGACCGGTTTGCTCACGCGGTGCGTTAAACCGCACATTGCCATGATAGCGGGACGCAAGACGCAAGGTCTGGATAGCCGCACCGCCAAGCACAAGGGATATCAGGTGAGCCAGCGGAAACGGAAACTGGTGGAAGAAATATTCGGCTGGATAAAAACGGTGGGCAATCTACGTAAGACCCGCTTCCGTGGACTTGAGCGGGTACGGGAACAATGTCTATGGGTTCTCTCGGCCTACAACCTGCTCCGCATCGGGCGATTACTTGCCCGCGCCGCCTGACGGCTACTTCAAGTTAGACGGAACTTTAAAGCTTCACTCCGGTGGGGGCGAAATGAAATCAATGGATGCCGCACCACCAAAGGACAGCCCTGCAAATCAGCATACGGAAAAGAAAAATGCCGCAGAAGGGACGTTTTTCAACAGCCTGCTAAAAAGGTCTGCGCCGAATTGGCGCGGCAAGCACATCGACTCCAGCCCACCTTCCCTCCATCAGTTGAAGCGCGCCTCCTTAATAAACGCTTCGAAGCATTATCAAAAACCGTTCGCATGGCCGAAAAAACTGCATTTTTGGGATTCTGCGTACTGCGGAGTCATTGCCGCTCCCCGGATATCCTGTAGTCGCCCTTGGGCGGGATAGGGTATTTTGAGTTAAGCCTGCTGGGCATGGACGATCTCACCCATCATCGTTCTCCGAGCATCAATACAGCCAACGATCCGGTCATGCTGATGTGGATTTTTCATTGATGCAGGGGCGAAAAACGTACTTAAAGTACGGAAAACGCACCAAACTGTATGTTCTGCTTTTTAATAAAACTGGCAAAGGTCTAACTATTCAAACCGTTAACCGCGCAATAAATTTGGCACCGGCATTGCTTTTATAAATGGGCAACAACGAAAACATTTTTGAAGGAAAGGGCCAGCACAATGAATGAATCGCGATTTTTAGGATATCAGAAAAATGAACCGAAATATCTTACCCAAGAAGAACTCATCGCATTTTTCTTGGTCATAAAAGACCCAAGGGATATGGCGATGTTTGATTTGACATACAAGTTTGGGCTTAGGGCTTCAGAGATTGGACTTCTTAATCTGAAAGATATCGACTTTGAGACAAATCAAATCTTTATTCACCGCCTCAAGAAGTCAGCATCCCATGTTTATGTTTTGTATCCTGATTCAAGAATGTACTTAATAAAATACTTAAGCTCGAGAATGAACCAAACAGAATGCATTTTCTCCACCAGACGAAGAAGGCCGATAAGCCGTCAACATGTTTTCCATCTTTATCGAAAGTATTATGATTTGGCGGGCCTGAAAAACCCTTCAAAGCGGCACCCGCACTGTTTGCGTCATAGTCTAGCCGTGCACCTAAACGACGCGGACGTCAATCTCATGACGGTAAAGCGGATGCTCGGGCATAAAAGCATAAATTCAACCTTATGGTATGTGAATGTATCCGAGCGAAAAAGGAAGGAGGACTTCGAAAAGATAAATCAATCCGGCATGATCGTAAACATAGCCCCAGAAACTTACCCCCGATTCAAAACGGCAAAAAAGGGCAAAAAGACGCGAAAGAGCCCAGTGTTAATAAAAGCAAAAGAAGCAGCGCCGTTCCCGATGATTCCCAGCTTCACGCCAGTCAAGTTTAAGCACGAAATTGAATAATTTTTAACCGGAGGAAAAAAAGAATGAGCAACCCCAAACAATAACTGAGATCAAGAATTGCAACATCTATTGTACGCAGGTCAAAAACATTAATCGCTTTATGGAGGATTTGGAAACAATGGACAGGAAATTGTCTCGTCATTCAGGCCCTGCTCTCAAACACCTATTACGGGAAGAGCTCATTAAGTTCTTTGGGGCTGTCGACAATTATCAGGATTTCGTCATGTTCAATCTCATCTATCGCTACGGGTTAAGAGCTTCTGAAGTTGGCCTCCTCCTCGTTGATGACCTCAACCTTGCGAACAACCTCATCAGCATCACAAGGGTCACAAAATCCCAATCCGAGGTCTATGATCTTCCCGCTGAAATAAAAGACATCCTGAAAATATACCTCTGCCAAAGAAAAGAAATATCCATCTACCTATTCCCCTCAGGAGAACACAAGCCGATATCCAGAAACATGGTCTTTGCCCTTTACCGCAAATACTACGACAAGGCGGAATTTACCAACCGACGCAAAAGATACCCTCACTGCCTGCGTCGTTCAATTGCGGTTCATAGCGTCTGTGCAACTGCTGGTATTACGACCGTAAGGGAGTTGCTAGAACACGAAGGCCCAAATTCGACTCTCCGACACAAAGTCATTTCCGGCAATCAGGTGATAGCTGAGCTGCACCAGCTTAAGAGGTCTCCGTTGATCGTGAAGCCTCCATGCTTCGGCCCTCATGCCCCTGACACGATTTTGACAACAAAAAATGCGGTTGAAGCATGGAAGAAATGACCGAAAAGAGAGCAAACGTGAAGACAAAAGAAGTTGGCTCCTACCTGGCTGTCCCTATTGAAACGATTTACGAACGGGGTGGCCACAGAGCAATGCCATCAATCAAGGTTGGCGAAACCGTCCTGTTTTTTGACAGGGAGGAGATCGATTATTGCTTGCAGCCATTCCAGAAGCGTACTTATTGAGAAAAAAGTTTACCTAAAACCTGACAACACGCAACTTTATTAAACAATTTAACCGGGGTGTCAAAGTGGGAATTACGGTCGTACTTTTTCCTTTCAGCGTGGCCAGAATATTTCCCAATTTGAGAATTGGGCGGCCATGAGTGGAGTAAAAACCAGAAACCTGAACGTAAAGCGCCCTGCTTTACAAGACGCCGCTAAGAAAGCTGGCCAAGTCTGCACAGAGCCGCCCGATTTGAGGTGGGACTTCGCGCAGAGACGAATACGCGAATTCCTGGAACAAAGGTTCACTTGCGAAAACCTCCTTTCCGCCGTGGCACCCGAAATGGGGTGTAGTCGCGCCGATATCAGAAAGTGGCACTGTCTTAAACCTACGTATGCAGTTGCCGCCTTTTGCACGGATTTTGTCCCGGTAATGCCCGTCCAATATCCGCGAGAAGGGGACATCCTTAACTCTTACCTTCGATATTTAACCGGTATGGTCGGTAAACGCGGGATGGCAAACTTTTTGAGAACCGCCGAATTCATTTTCCCGATACTGACCGCAATGCCAAGCACCACGTTGGCCGGAACCTTGATTGTCCCTTTATTCGGGATAGAGGCGCGGTAAATGCGAACCTCCCGCGCTTGCACCCCTGGGAACGTGGTGGTAAACTTGGCCATTATGCGGGGTGGCGTTAGCTTAAAAAGGTGCAAGAAGGCGGCTGACGGCTCTTTTGTCCAGCGCGAGTTCACCGTCTGGTACGACTTCGGCGGCCTTCGTCACTACATCTGCTCGGATTTGTCAGGCAAATCATTCACAGATTACGGCAACAAGACCGAAGCCTATGAGCGCGCAGTTAAGATCCTTGTCGCTGTCGACAATGAAATCCAGGCGCATAAACATGATCCCACCAGATACAAACCAATCCATAAAAACCGCTTTTCCATTCCGAATGTAACGGCGGCTTATATTGAATCCAGGATAAAAGATATTGAGCATGGGCGGCTTGGCAAAATGCAACTTGTGGATATACGCCGAGACCTCGGCTATTTCACCGCCTATCTCGATGAAAGCCACGTTGAAGATGTGCGGGACATTCGCGCTTTCCACCTGCAAGCGCACTTTAACAAACTGCCGAAAAAGAGAATAAAGGATGAAAACGGCGACTGGATAGCCGTATCGTGGAAGCCCAAAAGTGTAAAGAACCATTTGGCGAACATCGGCGCGTTCATGCGTTGGGCGCATCGGTTGGAGTACATTCCTCATGTTCCGACTCTGCCGTTGGCTCCGCATATTCCGGAAGGGCACATCAAGTTCTACACGGATGAAGAGCAACGGAAAGTGATTGACGCCATTCCAGCCGCTCATTCACCCATATTTGAGTTCATGGCGTGGTGCGGTTGCAGACCGTCCGAGGCCCGCGCTCTCAGGGTGCAGGATGTAGACCTGAAAGCGGGGGTCATTCTTATACAGAGCGCGTTCAACAACTCCGGTGAACTGTCCACCACCAAGACGAAGCGTGGGCGTCCACTCCCCATTGACGACGAGATCGAGCCGATTATCGTGTCGGCCGCGAAGAACAGGATCGCCGGGTATGTCTTTTCCAACTCTGTCACCGGAAACTATTACACGGAAGAAGAACTCCGTTATCAATGGGAGCAAGGGATCAAGAAGTCGGGTGTGCGGTATGTTTCCATCACCGAGGGGATGCGGAAGACCGTCGCCACGCGCCTTATCAATAACGGCATCGACACCAAAATCATTAGTGACATGTTGGGGAACTCCCCCGAAATTTTGAAGCGGCATTATGCTCAAATAACGGCCAGCCGATACGCCGGCATTCTTGGTCGTCGTTACCAAACCGTTACCAAAGGCAAAAAACGCAACGCAACTATTTGATTTATAATTCGTTTAAAGTGTGCTTGACTGGTTCAAATCCAGTCGGGCGCACCAATTTTCAAAATCTTCTTGGTACATCATGCCGAAGGCAATGACTCCCTCTTTCTTGGCGCTTCGCGCCAACGTACACATTAAAATGTATACCCACCATGAAAAAGACTGGATGTCCGCCTTCGCGGGCATGACAAATTATTCATTCACCGCCCTAGGCCGGGGAGGCCGGAGAGGTAGCCGACGTAGCCTTTACGCTTCGAAATGCTCATGGGGGATTTTTGATTGACGGATAATGGATTTCAGCGTCCCGATACGGATTTCTTTGTGGTTGGGCACCGGCACGGTGATGGTTGATTCACCCATCTGTTTTTGCATGATGATATGACTGCCGCGCTGACGCACCTCCAAAAAACCATGGCTCTTTAGCAGGGCGCACAGCTCACGTCCGGAAAACCGGCGCGGTTTATCCAACAGATACCTCAAGGCGGGTTATGAACACTTCATCGTGGAGCCGGTCTTTTATCTCGGTGGGACTGGCGGTCTCAAAGAAAAGCTCCACAGCCTCCTGCAGGTTGGCTTTGGCCCCCTCGACGGAATCCCCTTGGCTGGCTATATCCAGCTCCGGGCACAAAGCCACATACCCATTCCCTTCGCGTTCGATGATCGCGGTAAGCTGACGTTTCATGAATCCTCCTTGTTGGTATTCACAATGATAACACGCCTTTACCGCCCCAGGCCGGGGAGGCCGGAGAGGTAGCCGACGTAGCCTTTACGCTGCTGATCGGTGGCGTTGTTCAGCAGCGGGCCGTTTACCTGTTTTCCCTCGGCGTTCAGCGCCGCGCCCTTCAAGGGGTGCGCCACGTTCATGAAGATGTACAACCGGGCTAACGAATCCAGCGGCGCGAAATCCCCGGCGATACCGGCCCCCGCCGGCGCGCTGGCGATGCGGGTGAGCGTTTTGCGTTTCACGTCATACGCCCATGCGTAGTTGTTGAAATGCAATTCGCCATCCTCGCCTATTAACAGGATGTTGTGGTCTATGTACCGCACATTGGCCGGGCCGGCGATGAAATCGGGATGGCAGGCGTTCTCATCGGCATACGGCAGGCCGGGTGAAAGCGGCACGCCCGACGCCTCCTGCCCCGTCCACGTGGCGGCGAACCGGCTTTTGATTTTGTTTCCCACCGTATCATGCGCCTCTCCCAGATTGAAACGCAGCACCGCGCCGCAGATGTTTTTCGGCATACGGATGTCATTGACCGGATCGAGGTTGTTGAGCATCGAGGCGTTGATGCTGCCCACCGCCATGAACAGCGCGCGGTGATCTTCGGCGTAGGCCAGCCCTTTGGCGTTATTCCATTCGGTGGTGCCGCCCAACAGAGCGCCATACCGCAGCGGCTCCAGAAACGCCGCCGCCGTGAGCGGATTTATCCGCGTGCCGAATTTGGGGGAGATTGCGCCGCCGTTTTTGCCATCGCGCAACCGGAGGCAATTGACCCCGCCCGGCCCCGCCTTGATGATGCGGTAACCGGCTGGGCATACCAGCGGATCGCCCACGTCGAAGATGTCGGAAAAATCGGGCTGAAGATCGAGTATCGCCCCGATTTCCTTGTCGGCGCCGTGTCCCAGCGGCACCCATTTGATGTCGGCCCCATGCACCTGTTGCCGCCACTTGGCGATGTAAAGCGTGCCGGATGAGAGGTCGCTCCGGTCGTCGGCGATGAACATGAAAAAGCCGGAATAGGCCCCGCCACCGGTGAGGTAAACGGTGCGGCGGTCCGGCATTGCCAGCGCCGCCCCAGGGGCCAAGCGCCCCATCGCAAAACGTTTTACGCCGTCTTTAATGGAAGGAGCGCCGTTGCGGTCCACCGCCAGCTCGATATTGAAGCCATAGCGGTACGGGCTGAATACGGCCGGATTGTCCGGGCCGCCGCCGCGCACCGATTCCACGCCGGCGCACCACCACGAAAAATCCGCTTCATCCGCCGCCCGCTTGAAGCCGCCGGTCAACGCGCCGGTTTCCGTTTTGGCGCAGCGTTCAAAATGCTGGAAGCTGTATGGCGCGGCGCCGGGGGTGAACCAGTAGGCGTCCATCCAGTAATTATCTTCCGAAGCCAGATGACTGCCCCATGGGGTGTTGTTTCCGGGGCCGGTTCCCCCCGTTCCCCCCACGCCGCCGAAATCGAGGGGCGCGAATTCTTTCACGGCGAGGTTCCCGCCTTTGTCCGCGTCCAAAGCGGCGAGGTAGACGGCTCCCGGCGCGTTTTGGAAATGGGTGAACAGGTAATAGTTGCCGCCCGCCGTAATCAGGCCGTTGGCGTCCGGGCTGTTGCTGATCCGGGGGGATCCGTCCGCCTGTTTTACCGGCGTGCCGTCCGCGCCGGTGATGAGGCCGGCGATGTGCCCGTTATTATCCGCCATGCCGCTGCGCAGGAGCACGCGGTATTCCAAGGGGTATTCCACCCGCCTGCCGCCGCAGCAGTATGTGACGGCCTTGGGCGTGATGCGGATGGCGCTTTTTTCGGCGTCGGTGGCGGGCATCGGCAGCGGTTCGAAGGACAGCGGCGGGGGCGTTTCTTTTTCGGCGCGGCCGGGGCGCGGGAGGGCGGTGAACGCGGTAAACGCCAGCAGCGCCGCGAAAATAATTCGATGCTTCATCACCCTTTTTTAACCCTCTGGCTTGTTCGCGTTTCACATGCATAAACAGTGAGCCAAACAGCTTAATACTACCTCATTTCCGGGGCGGACATTCCTCCGTCCCGCGGGAAAGGCGGGAAAATATACCTTGCAATGTGCAATGAAGTTTCTTATACAGGTTCCGGTATGGCTGAAAAAGAGAAAAAGGAAAAAAGCGCCGCCAAGAAGAAGACGGCGAAAAAGAAGGGCTATAGCCTCGTCATCGTGGAATCGCCCGCGAAGGCTTCCACCATCCGCAAATATCTCGGCTCCGGCTTCGAGGTAAAAGCGAGCATCGGCCACATCCGCGACCTTCCCCGCAGCAAGCTGGGCATAGACGTGGACAACAACTTCGCCCTGCAATACGTCACCATCAAGGGAAAAGCGGCCGTCATCAAGGAATTAAAAGCGTCCGCCAAACATGCCGACACCATCTATCTGGCGCCCGACCCCGACCGCGAAGGGGAGGCCATCGCGCAGCACATATTCGACGTGGTGAACGCGCCGGAAAAAATATACCGCGTGATGTTCAACGAAATCACCAAGAAGGCGGTTACGGCCGCCATCGAGAACCCGCTGAAGATAAACGAATCGCTGGTGCGCGCCCAGCAGGCCCGGCGCGCCCTCGACCGGCTGGTGGGCTATAAATTAAGCCCGCTGCTGTGGGCCAAAGTGCGCAGCGGCCTTTCCGCCGGGCGCGTGCAGAGCGTGGCGATGCGTATCATCGTGGACCGCGAAAAGGAAATCGAAGCGTTCATCCCGAAGGAATACTGGTCCATCAAGGCCCTGTTGGGCAACACGGCGGGCGAGACCTTCGAGGCGAAGCTGTATCAGATTGACGGCAAAAAATTCGAGATCAATAACGGGGCGGATGCCGCCGCCGCGGTGGATGGGATTAAGCGCGCGCCGCTGACAATCGCATCCATCGAACTGAAAGACCGCCGCCGCAACGCCGCCGCGCCGTTCATCACCAGCACCCTGCAGCAGGCCGCCTCGCAGCGCCACCGCTTCAACGCCGGGCGCACCATGCGCATCGCGCAGAAGCTGTATGAAGGCATGGATGTCGGCCACGGCGAAACGGTCGGTCTCATCACCTATATGCGCACCGATTCCACCCGCATATCGGACGACGCCATCGCCGAAGCGCGGCAATACATAAAAGAACAGATCGGCGGCGATTATCTGCCCGAAAAGGCGAATAGCTACGCCAGCCGCAAATCCGCGCAGGAAGCGCACGAGGCCATCCGCCCCACTTCGGTGGCGCGCACGCCCGAATCGCTGAAAAAAATCCTGACCTCGGAAGAATACCGTCTGTACGATCTCATCTGGAAACGCTTTGTCGCCAGCCAGATGACCCCCGCCATCATCGCCACCCTCACGGTGGATACCGCCGCCGGCAGATACACCCTGCGCGCCACCGGCTCGCAGCTCAAGTTCGCCGGTTTCCTCAAGGTCTATAAGGATGACGAGGAGGAGAAGGGCGCCGAGGAAGAAGAGAACAAAATTCCCCACGTGGAAGAGGGCCAGGCGGTGAAACTGGCCGAGATCGCCCCGAACCAGCATTTCACGCAGCCCCCGCCGCGCTATTCCGAGGCGTCGCTCATCAAGGAACTGGAGGAAAAAGGGATTGGCCGCCCCAGCACGTACGCCGCCATCATGGAGACCATCCGCGGCCGCGATTACGCGGTGCTGGAAGAGCGCCGCCTCAAGCCGACCGAACTGGGCCGGATGATAACCGAGCTGTTGCTGGAGCACTTCCCCACCATCCTCGATCTGCAATTCACCGCGCAAATGGAAGACGGCCTCGACAAGGTGGAAGAGGGGACCAAGGACTGGATCGAGCTGTTGCGCGAATTTTACGGCCCCTTCAGCATCGCGCTGGAAAAGGCCGACGCCGCGCTGCCCCAGCGCGTTATGGCCGAGCCGACCGATGTTATTTGCGAAAAATGCGGCGCGCCGATGGTGATAAAAAGCGGCCGTTTTGGCCGGTTCATGGCGTGCAGCGCCTATCCCGCGTGCCGCAACGCCAAACCGCTGAAGGAAGACGGCCTCACCGTCGCCGAACCAGAAAAGACCGGCGACAAATGCCCCGCCTGCGGCAAGGATATGACCTTGCGCTCCGGGCGGTTCGGCAAGTTTATCGCTTGCGAGGACTATCCCACCTGCAAAACCACCAAGCCGGTGACGATGGGCATCAAGTGCCCCAAGTGCGGCAAGGGGGAACTGGTGGAGCGCCGCAGCAAGGCCCGCCGATTCTTCTATGGCTGCTCGGCCTATCCGGATTGCGATTACGTCAGTTGGGAAAAACCGGTGAAGGAGCCCTGCCCCAAATGCCACAGCGCCTTTCTCGTCTTCGGCGGCAAGAAGGGGGGCGAGCAGTCGCTCAAGTGCCCCGTCAAGGAATGCGATTACACCAAACCCTTTAACGCCCCGCGCGACACCGAGGAATCCGCCGAAGATTCCGCGGCGGCGGGGGATGATGGGGTGGAAAAAATAGTTTTGTAAAAACGCCGGCGGGGATGCTAATATCTGCACCTTGCAAAGCATCGCCGCATTTCGAGTGCCCGGGTAGCTCAGGTGGTAGAGCAGAGGACTGAAAATCCTCGTGCCGTTGGTTCAACTCCATCCCCGGGCACCATTTTTCACCTCCGGACGGGAGAGATGAGTTAATGCGAATGTCATCCATCCGCAAACGTTCCCTGGAGTGCGCTTTTTTCATCGCCTCGGGGTCTCCCTTTCATCTTCCCCGCTTTTTTGTATGGCGGCGGTGGTATATAGTCATGCGTGGGGCTAAACAATGATGGTTAACCGTACAATTCGACAATAAAGGAGGTGCGTTCATGGCAAAAGTAGTGAAGGACGGCAAGAAAAAAAGACCGAAAGCTCCCAAGAAGTAATCGCATCAATCGGCAATACGGGAGCGTTGCAAACACGCTTCCGTATTCTTAAATTTCTCCTATTTCTTCCCTGCTTAATAAATCCCAATAATCATCTATAATCGCCGTATGAAAAAAAACGCGGCGCTCACGCCGTTCGCCAAGGCGCAGGCCGCCGTTTTACGTGCGGTGACGCCGCTTCCCACCGTCCGCCTGCCGCTCGAAAAAGCCTTCGGCTTTGTGCTGCGCGAAACCATCCGGGCCGACCGGCCGCTTCCTCCGTTCAACCGTTCCGCGATGGATGGCTACGCCGTCCGCTATGCCGACCTCGCCAAAGGGGTGCGCCGTTTCCGCCGGGCCGGCACGCTGGAGGCCGGGAATGCGTGGCGCGGCAAGGCGCGGCCCGGAGAGTGCCTCAAGATCATGACCGGCGCGCCGGTTCCCGCGGGATTCGACGCGGTGGAGCAGGTGGAAAAAAGCAAGACCGGCGGCGAATACGTTGAGTTGTTCACCGAAGCCCCGGAGCGGTGGCAACATATTCACCGCATGGGGGCTGATTGCATAAATGGCGCGCGCCTCATCGCGCCCGGCGATCCGTTGACTCCAGGCCGGGTGGCGGTGGCGGCATCGGTCGGCGCGGCGTCGGTGACCGTCACCCGCGCGATACGCGTGGCGGTGATAGCGACGGGCAACGAGTTGGTGGACACCGCGCAAGAGCCGGCCCCGTACCAGATACGCGATTCCAACAGCCGGTTCCTGCTGGCGCGGCTGGCGGAGATTCCGTGGGCCGCCACCACCTTTTGCGGCGTGATACAAGACGATCCACGCGCTTTGCGCCGCGCGCTCGCGGCGGCGATGAAAAAAAACGACGTGCTCATCGTCACCGGCGGCGTTTCGATGGGGGAGCGCGACCACGTCCCCGGCGTGCTGACGGAATGCGGCGTGCAAAATCACCTTTATAAGTCGGCCATCAGGCCGGGCAAGCCGATCTGGTTCGGCATCAAAGGAAAGACCGCCGTTTTCGGCTTGCCGGGCAATCCGGTATCGGTCGCCGCCACGTTCCGCGAGTTCGTCCTCCCCGCGCTGCGCAAGATGGCCGGATTCGGCGTGGCGGTTCCGCCCGCGCTCCGCTTGCCGCTGATGTTTCCCGCGCGAAAGAAGCACGCGCTGCGCGAGTTTCGCGTCGGCTGTTACGTCGATGGCGGCGCGTCGGTCGTTCCCGTTCCGGGGTATCAGGGGTCGGGCGATTTTGTTTCCGCCGCCCGCAGCGACGGCCTGATCGTCATTCCCGAAGAAGCGCGGGAACTTCCCGCCGGAACGGTTGTGGAGTTTCATCCATGGAATTTCTGAGCGGCGTGCCGGTCATCGGCTTTTGCGGCTATAGTGGTTCCGGCAAAACCACCATCATCGAACGGATCATCTCCAAGCTGGCGCGGCGCGGCCTGTCGGTCGCCTATCTGAAGCACGATGCGCACGGCCTCCAGGTGGATACCGAGGGGAAGGATACCGACCGCATTTTCAAGGCGGGCGCGCGGGTGATTGCCGCCGGTTCGCCCGATGAGGGTTTTTTGAGAACGCACGGCGGCGAAGAATTCGTCTGTCCCCCGTCGTTCGCCGAATGCGACATCATCATTGTGGAAGGATACAAAAACGCCCCGTGGGAAAAAATATGGGTTCATCCCCACGCCGGTGGCGAGGATTCGGTTGAGGCGGACAAGGTGATATACGAGGTCGGGGGCCACGGATCGCTGCGGCACAACGAAACCGGGCAAATCGCGGATCAGGTCGGCTTCTGGCTGGTGCGGGCGCTGCTGCTGAAGCCGCTCTACGCCGGCGTGTTGGTCGGCGGAAAGAGCACCCGGATGGGCAGCCCCAAGGCGTTGCTCCCCGCCGGGAACGCCACACTGGCCGAGCATGTGTACGGCGTGGTGAAGAATCACGCCAACCGTATATATCTGCTTGGTTCCGGCCCGCTCCCTCCCGCGTTGGTGGAGGCCGAGCGGATAGCCGACGCCCCCGGTTTCGAGGGGCCTCTGGCGGGCATCGTGGCGGCGCACCGTTTCGCGCCCGATGTAGATTGGCTCATCTTCGCGGTGGATATGCCGAATATCGACGATGGCTATGTCAGCCGCTTTGGGCGGCGCGAACCGGCGTTTCGGTTTATGGGGCCGCGATCGGAAAAGGGGCTGGAGCCGCTGGCCGCCTGCTATTCGTCGCAACTGCTGGCCCGCATCGCGCGCGAACATGGCGGCGAGATGTCGATAACCCGCCTGCTTGATAAGTTTGGCATCAAGGGCGATTCCCGTCTCTACGATCCGCTCCGCCTCATCAACCTGAACACCCCCGCCGACCTGTAATAATTTTTCCCTGTTATCCCCGGCTTGCCCCGGCAGCCAGAGAGGGAGGCTAGGGGAATTTAAAGAAATTCCCCGCCGGACAAAGCAAAATGTTCATATTCAGTGGCCGCAAGTGGTAAAATGCCGATAGTGGGGAAACGGCTAAAATAAGCGCGGTAATCTATCCGTTGGCATCGGAGAGGGAGAGCATAAAATGTCCGCCGGGGAGAATGGCAGTGGCGGCGGAACTTTGTCCGCGCCGCCGGTAGATAAGTTATCCATAGACCGGGAGTGCCTTCGCCATTCCCATCAAAACCTGCTCGGTGTTTTTTTCACGGTGCCGATAGGCGCCTCGCTCCTTCTGTATATTCTCAGCCATGAAATCGGCGTTACCTATGTCCTTGAGTGGTTTGTGCTGGTTTTGCTCTGGACGGGGATTCGCGTTTGGTATTACCTTGCGTTCCGCCGCCATGCGCAGGGGGCGTTTGATCCGGTTTTTTGGAGCCGGATGCAGTCATTCCTCACCGTCATCGCGGGATTGATCTGGGGCGTGGCGCCGCTGGTGGCATATCCTGCCGATTCGATTTCGGAACAGATGTTTATCGCCTTGATGATCGGCGGCATGGCGGCGGGGGGCACCTTCGCCTATGCCGCGATGCCCCGCACGGCGCAGGCGTATTTGGCCGCCTCGCTTTTTCCCATCGCGGTTAAAAACCTCGCGATGGGAAGTGTGGCGCATTTTCCCGTTGGCATCATGCTGGTCATCTATTACCTGATGCTGGTTATTATCACGAGGAACAATGCCCGCACCGTGCGAAGCGCCATCACGCTGTCATTTGAAAATGCCGCGTTGGCGGCGGAGATGGGCAAGGCGCGCGACGTGGCGGAATCCGCGGCCCATCTGCTGCGCGCGGAAAGCGTTGAGCGGGAAAAAGTTAGAAATGAGCTGGCCTCCATTATGGATGCGCAACCGGATGTCCTTTATGTAATTAATCCCAACGGCCAGCTTATTAAATGGAACTCGGCCCTCCAGCAAATGTGCGGCCTCACGCACGAGCGGATGATGGGGCGGCCGGCGGCCGATTTCGTCTGCGAAGAGGATCGCCCGGTCGTATTTGAAGGCATCAGGGAGGTGTTCGAAAAAGGATCGGCCTCCATCGAGGTTCGTTTCATACGGCATGACGGCGCGTTGGTGCCGCACCTTTGCAACGGCGCGGTTTGGAGAAATCCGGATGGCGAACCGCTTGGTTTCATCGGGGTCGGCAAAGACATTTCGGAACGTAAAGCTGCGGAAGAAGCCATGCGGGAAAGCGAGGAACGTTACCGCCAGTTTTCAGAAGCGGGTTTTGAAGGGATCGTCATCAATATCGACGGGAAGGTGGTCGATTGCAACAGCGCCTTCGCCAGGATGTTCGGGTACGAGCCGGAGGACATCATCGGCAAAGTTCCGGTAGACCTCTCCCCGCCGGAATCGCACGCCATCATCATGGATCATATCAGACGGGGCAGCGAGGAAGTATACGATGTGATGGGGCGCAAGAAAGACGGCACGCTGTTTCCCATAGAAATGCGGGGCCGCTCCATCATGTACCAGGGCGTGAAAGCCCGCATTACCGCCATGCGGGACATCAGCGAACGCGTGAAGGCGGAGCGGGCCGTGCGGGAATCCGAAGAACAGTTGAGGGCGACCTTCGACAATGCCACATCGGGCATGGCCTTTGTGGCCCTGGATGGAAAATTTGTGCGGATGAACGCCGCATTGTGCCGGATGTACGGTTACGGGGATCAGGATTTGCTGGGGAAATCCTTTCAGGATATTACGCACCCTGATGACTTGAATATAGGGGTGGAGTGGCTGCAGATGGTGGCGCGCGGCGAGGCGAAAAAATTGCAGGTTGAAAAGCGGTATATCCGCAAGGATGGCAACATTATTTGGTGTTCCGTGGTCGCCTCGCTCATCAAGGATGCGCAGGGCAAGCCGTTACACCTGTTTTTGCACATCATCGACGTCACCGCCCAAAAGGCGGCCGGGGAAGCGATGCGGAAGAACAACCAATTGTTGGACGCCATCGTCGAAAACATACCTAACATGATTTTCCTCAAAAGGGCGTCCGACCTGCGCTTCGAGTTGTTCAACCGCGCCGGCGAGGCGCTGCTGGGGCATGGCCGCGATGAGCTGATAGGCCGCAACGATTACGATTTTTTTCCGAAGGAGCAGGCGGACTTCTTTGTGGAAAAAGACCGCGAGACTTTGAAAAAAGAAGGCATAACCGACATACCGGAAGAACCCATCCAGACGCCGGCCGGAATACGCATCCTTCATACAAGAAAATTGGGGCTTCGTGACAAACAAGGCGAGCCGGAGTACCTGTTGGGAATTTCCGAGGACATCACCGCGCGTAAAAAAGCGGAGGACAGCCTGCGCAAGGCCAAGGAAGATGCCGAAGAGGCAAACAATCTGAAGGACAAGTTCGTGTCGTTGGTATCGCACGACCTGAAAACTCCGTTGTCGTCGATGATCGGGTTCCTGAAATTGGTGCGCAATGATTACGGCGAATCCGCGAACGAGGGGGTGAAGCTGATTCTGGACAGGACGGTGGAATCGGGCCAGGCGATGGTCCGCCTCATTGAGGATCTGTTGACGATAAGCAGGTTCAAGACCGGACAGTTGAAGCTGAACCGGCAGTTTTTCGATGCGGATTATTTGGGCGTGATGATGGCCGGCAATTATGCCCATCTCGCGGCGCAAAAGGGAATAGGGATTGAAAATACGATACCGGTAAACAGCCGCATTTACGGCGATAAAACCTTGCTTACCGAGGCGGTTCAGAATCTCGTCACCAACGCCATAAAGTTCTGCAAAAGCGGCGATCATATCACCATCTCCCTCGGAAAAGAGGACGCATCAACTATCTGCGTGCATGATACCGGGCCGGGCATCCCGCCCGATCTGCTGGCCGACCTTTTCAAATTTGAGAAAAAGACCTCCACGCCGGGAACCGCCGGCGAAACCGGCACCGGGTTTGGCTTGCCGCTGGTTAAGGAGATCATGCAACTGCACGGAGGGGGGTTGGCGGTTGAGAGCATACCCGGCAAAGGGTGCCTCTTCAGCCTAAAGCTGCCGTACGTCCGGCCCAAGATACTTATTGTGGATGACGACAAACATGCGCGCCTTCTCCAAACGCTGCAACTGCGGGAGATGAAGGCCGACATCCTTGAGGCGGAGAACGGGCAGGATGCCCTCAATAAGATTGCGGGCGTTCGGCCTGATTTGGTTATCACCGACATTCAGATGCCGATTATGGATGGCCTTGAACTTTTGAAACGGATCAAAGGCGTGCCAGAAACCAAGGATATACCGGTGATTGTTCAGAGCGGAGAATTCGGCATGGAAATGCGGGATTCCATTTTCAGATTCGGCGGGGATGATTTCGTCACCAAGAAGATCGACAAAGCCGATTTCTTCCCGCGCGTGAGACGATTCATCGGGTAGTTGTCTGGCAGAGCACTCATTCCTGAAGCCGGCAGATAAACAATTCGGGGGGCGCGGAAAACCATTTTTCGATCCGCGCCCGGGCAGGGGAGGCAATCATGCCTCCCATTGGCGCGCTGGCGCCAAGAGATTTCGACCCGCCGGGCCGGTTGCACGGCAGGATTGCCGTGCCTGCCCGGATTTGGCGGGGTGGACAATCATTCGGGCCGCAGGCGAAGAATCCCTTGCCGGAAAGAGATTGCCGCATATCGTTCGTGCGGCGGGGGCGGCTTTGCGTTAAAATACGGGCGGACTCTAATGGAGGGAATTTCCGTATGGATGTCGCGAGCGTTTTTTCCCACGGGGAATTCATGCCGCATGGCGTTTGCCTCCTGTGGGATCCGGGCCTGCTCTGGTCGAGCGTCGTATCCGATATTCTAATAGCGGCTTCTTATTTTTCCATCCCCTTGGCCCTGATGTGGTTTGTCAGGAAGCGGACGGATTTCGAGCACCGGTGGATCCTCGCCCTGTTTGCGGCGTTCATCGTGCTGTGCGGAACCACCCATCTGCTGGGCGCGATAATCATATGGAAGCCGTTCTATTACCTTGATGTGGCGGTTAAGGCCGCCACGGCGGTCATTTCGGTTTTCACGGCCGTTATTATGTGGCCGCTGATCCCCAAATTGCTTGCCATGCCAAGCAAGCGCCAGCTTGAGGAGGCGAACAACGCATTGCAGGAGGAAATCGCAGCCAGGAAACTTGCCGAGAAAAGCCAAAGGGAGCTGGCCGGTTTGCTGCATCATGTGCTGGATGCCATTCCCGCCGCGGTATTCTGGAAAAATACCGAGCTGCGGTATCTTGGCTGCAATCACAGACACGCCATGAACCTTGGCTTGGCATCCCCCGGGCAGGTCATCGACAAAACGGATGGCGAGTTTTTTTTACCCGGGCTTGCGGAAAAATACCGGGCGGATGACCGCCGCGTGTTAATAAGCGGGGACCCGATCATTGCTCTTGAGGAATCGTATATAAGCCCGGATGGTCAAACCCGTTATGTCTCCACAAGCAAGGTGCCGCTATCAGACCCCGATGGGAATGTTATCGGATTGGTGGGAGCCTATGAGGATGTAACCGAACGGAAACGCGCGGAGGAAAGGTTGCGCGAGGCGATGCGTGAAATAGAGAATGCCAACCAGGAACTGCGGGAGTTCGTCTATATCGCCTCGCACGATCTTCAGGAACCGTTGCGCAAGGTCACCGGTTTCGGCGACCGCCTGAAAATGCATCTCGGCTCCGCGCTGGACGAAAAAGGGGCCGATTACCTGGCCCGCATGATCTCGGCTTCTGAACGGATGAGCCTTCTGATCGAAGATCTTTTGACGTTCTCGCGCGTTACCACGCGGGCAAAGCCATTTGAACCAGTGGATTTGAGCTTGGTGCTGAAAGAAGTGCTTGAAGACCTGGAAGTGTCCATCAGCGAGGCGGGAGCGGCCGTCACCGCGGGCTCATTGCCGGTCATCGCCGCGGACCGTATGCAGATGCAGCAACTATTCCAAAACCTTATCGGCAACAGCATCAAATACCGCCGCCCGGCGGAGCCGTGCCGCATCGCTGTCCAGGCGGCATTCAATGAAGCGGCGCGGGAAGTGGGCGGGAAACAGTATGCCCCGGGAGAGCTGGTGTTGGTCAGGGTGGAGGATAACGGGATCGGCTTCGACGAAAAATATGTCGACCGGATCTTCGGCGTTTTCCAGAGATTGCACGGCAGGGGGGTATATAAGGGAACCGGCGTGGGGTTGGCCATTTGCAGGAAGATCGTTGACCGGCATAACGGAAGCATTGAAGTGAAAAGCCGGCTTGGCGAGGGAAGCCGGTTTACCGTAATTTTGCCTTTATACCAAAAATTGCAGGAGGGGAAATAAAATGCCGCCAAAAAGACCTGTGACCATCGTTATCGCTGACGATGACGGAGACGACCGGCTGCTGATCATTGAGGCGTTCAAGGAATTCCGCCTCACCAACCCGATAGTTGAAGTGGCGGATGGCGAAGAACTTTTGGACTATCTGCACAGCCGGGGAAAATTCGCCGGCAAGAACGAACCATCGTTGCCGGGGCTGATCCTGCTTGATCTTAATATGCCCCGCATGGATGGCCGTGAGGCGCTCAAGGAGATCAAGAACCACCCCGACCTGCGGCGTATTCCGGTGGTGGTGCTTACCACCTCGAAGGCGGAAGAGGATATCATCCGTTCCTACGACATCGGCGCCAACTCTTTTATCGTCAAGCCGGTCAACGTGGAACGGTTTATCGAAGTAGTCCGCTCCCTGCAACGGTATTGGCTCGAGATCGTCGAAATGCCACGGGAACCGTAACATGCTCCCGATGGAAATCAAAGTCCTTGTTGTCGATGACGACGAGGATGATTACGTCCTCGCGCGGGCGGCGTTCGAAGATATAGCGTGCCCGCCGCACCGCGTGGAGTGGGCCGCCACCTATGAAGAGGGGGAGCGGCTCATCATGGAAAACCGCCATGACGTGTATTTCATCGACTACCGCTTGGGCGAAAGAACCGGGCTGGAACTTTTGGGCGCCGTTATCCGCCGGGGATGCCGCAAGCCGGTCATTATCCTCACCGGCCAAGGCGATCATGAGGTCGACATGGAGGCGATGCGCTTGGGCGCCGCCGACTATCTATTGAAATCCGATATCTCCGCAATAGTTTTGGAGCGGGCGGTCCGGTACGCCATCTCGCACTTTCAAACGCTGGGGGAATTGCGGGAAGCCAAGGAGCAGGCTGAAGAAGCCACGCGTCTCAAGGATAAATTCGTTTCCCTTGTTTCGCACGACCTGAGAAGCCCTTTGACCGGCCTGCAATTGATCCTTAAGATGACCAGAAAAGAAATTTCCGCGATACATCTCGTTGATCTGGAAAATTTTATTGATATAGGCCTCGATTCCATTAAGAGGATGCTTGGGCTTATTTCCGATCTGCTCGATACCGGGCGATTCTTAACGGGCAAAATAATGCCGCGCATTGTTCCCGTTGAAGTCGGCGCCATGGTGCGGGAAGAGATTGAGGCGTTCGCCCCCATGGCCCTGTCCAAAGGGGTGGAACTTTCAGCCGCCATTCCCGAAAACACCGTTATGCACGCTGATACGATGCTGTTGCGGGAGGTGCTGCATAATGTTATTTCCAATGCCGTCAAGTTTTGCCGCAAGGGGGACAGCGTCAATGTCTACCTGCCGGAAGGGAAGCGGGATACCATCGCGGTGGCCGATACCGGTATCGGCATCCCTCCGGCATTACAGGCGAATATCTTTAAATATGAGGAAAAAACCAACCGCGCCGGAACCGCCGGGGAAATCGGCACCGGATTCGGTTTGCCGCTTTCCCACGACATCATGAAGGCCCACGGCGGCGGTTTACATGTGGAATCGGAAGCGGGGAAGGGGAGCACGTTCTACATCGTTTTGCTCCCCGCGTCCACAGGGGCCGGCGCGGGGAATTGATTTTTGATTCTGAAAGTAAACTTCTCCCCGGTGGTGTTTCCGACGGGTATCCCCACTGGAAGAGAGGGGCGCGGAGAACTTGAGATGTTCCGCCGCCTCGCGTAGTATTGCCGTTATGGAACCGGATTTTTGGCATCAACGGTGGCAAGAGAACCAGATCGGTTTTCATCAGGAGACCATCAACGCGCACTTGCGGACGTTCTGGCCCGGACTCGGCCTGCCGCCCGGCGCGCCCGTGTTTGTTCCGCTTTGCGGCAAAAGCCTCGACATGCTTTGGCTCCGGTCACAAGGGCATCCGGTCATCGGCGTGGAACTGAGCGAGATCGCGGCGAACGATTTTTTCAGCGAGAACCGGCTTCCTCCAACGGTGACGCACGAGCCGCCGTTTAAAAAATTTACCGCCGATGGCGTCACCATTTATTGCGGCGATTTCTTCGCGCTGACCGCCGCGCGGCTCGCGGCGGCGGGGGCGATGTACGACCGCGCCTCGCTCATCGCGCTCCCCCCATCCATGCGGCAACGGTATGCCGATGCCGTCATGGAAAAACTTCCTCCCGCCGCGCGGGTGGCGCTGGTGACCGTGGAATACGATCAAAGCAAAATGACCGGCCCCCCCTTTGCCGTCGCCGAAGACGAGGTGACCCGGCTCTATTCCCCCCACTTCAATATCGATAAACTATGCGAGGTGGATATGACCGGCGCGGAACTGGAGCCGTTCAAAAAGCGCGGCCTCTCCGCGATGCGCGAAAAAGTTTACCGCCTCGAAGGGAAGAACGCGTAGCGCGGGGTTCTGGGCAGGTTTTGCTTTGTGGCATTTCGGCCCGGTGGGCCGATTGGGAAGCTTTGATAATATATCCGGGTGCCGGGTCAAGTCCGGCATGACACCGGATTGTCATCCTCGCCCCGTATCAAGTACGGGGTAAACTCCAGCGGGGATCCAGAGCTTTTTCCTATGATATTCGTGCGGCGGGCGCGGCTTTGCGCTACAATAAAAAGATATGCAAAATACCCAGGAGCGCCGGAATCGGCAAAGCGGCGGCGAAGCCTGCGAAGCCAGCCGCATGCAATCCGGCGCGGAAATCCGCTGTAGCGGAGACGTAAAGCTTATCCTCGCCCCCATGGCGGGGCTGAGCGATCAGCCGTTTCGCCGCATGGCGCGCCTCTTCGGGGCCGACGAGGTGGTGACCGAGCTGATTAGCGCCAACGCCTTCGTGCGCGAAAACAAGAAGACCGTCGACTTGGCCGCCCTGCACGAAGACGAGCGCCCGGCCTCCATCCAGATATTCGGCTCCGACCCGGCGGTGATGGCGGAGGCCGCCCGCCGCGTGGAGCAATTTCAGCCTTTGTTTATCGACATCAACATGGGGTGCCCCGCGAAAAAAGTCGTGCGGAACGGCGCCGGTTCGGCGTTGCTGGAAAATCCGCAACGCGCCGCCGCCATCGTGAAAGCGGTGTCGGACGCGGTGAAGGTTCCCGTCAGCATCAAGATACGCACCGGCAAAAATCATCAGAGCAAGACCGGCCTCGACGTGGCCCGCCTTGCCGCCGATGCCGGGGCGAAGCGGATCACCGTCCACGCCCGCACCGTGGCGGATAAATTCTGCGGCCCCATCGATTACGACGCGGTCGCCCGGCTGCGCGCCGACCTGCCGCACATCGAACTCATCGGCAACGGCGATATCCACTCCGTTGATGACGCGCGCAAATGGCTGGAGCGGACCGGCGTGGACGGCTTGATGATCGGACGCGGCGCGGTGGGGCATCCCTCCATCTTCTCCGCCATCAAGCGGGGCGAGCCGGCCCCCGCCGTTGAAGATTCCGACACCATCCTGCAACACGTCGGCTGGATGCGGGAATTTTTGGGTGATCGGCGGTGCATCGGACCGTTACGCGCTCACATGATGTACTACTCCAAGGGCTTGGCGGATGCCCGGCGTTTCCGGCAAGAGGTGACGGTTTTGGAGGATTTGGAGAAATTGAAAGAACTTGTTGAACGGTTTTTTAACCAAAATAAAGAGGCGCAATACGCGGCTTAAACCGAAGGGAGGACGCATGAATCTGGAAATCTTCCGTGAGTACGATATTCGTGGTGTGGTGGAAAAAGACCTTACCCCCGATGTGGTTGAAAAGTTAGGCCGTGCCTTTGGATCGCGCGTGATAGCGGCCAAGGGGAAGACCGTTGTCGTCGGGCGCGACGTGCGGCTTTCGGGTGATTCACTTTTCGCGGCGTTATCAAAAGGGCTTATCGCAACGGGCTGCGATGTAGTTGATATTGGAAGGGTTCCTACGCCAGTTCTCTACTTCGCGGAGTACCACTTGAAGACCGATGGCGCGGTGATGATTACCGGTAGCCACAATCCACCAGAATTCAATGGGTTCAAGCTTATTATCAACACGGTTGGGTTTTGGGGCAAGCAAATACAAGAGCTTGCACGCGAGATGCAGGCAGGGAAGTTCGTTGCCGGTAAAGGCACGATAAAAAAAGCAGACGTGATCGAACCATACATCAAAATGGTGAAGGAAAAGATACAGCTCAAGAAAAAGATAAAAGTGGTAATCGATAGCGGAAATGGTTGCGGCGGGCTATTGGCACCCCGTCTTTTCAAAGAGATGGGATGCGAGGTTGTTGAGTTGTTCAGTGAGCCGGATGGCCGCTTTCCGAATCATCACCCCGACCCCACAGTTTTGAAAAACACCCTCCAACTGCGCGAAGCCGTTGTAAAGCATGGTGCTGCGCTCGGCATCGGTTATGACGGAGACGCTGACCGGATCGGCGTTGTGGATGAAAAAGGGAATCTGTTATACGGCGATCAGGTGCTGATGATTTTTGCCCGCGATCTTCTTTCGCGCCGCAAAGGGGCGAAGGTAATTTTTGACGTGAAGTGCAGCCGCAACCTTCCGGAATGGGTTGTAAAATATGGCGGTATTCCGATTATGAGCGCTACCGGCCACAGCATCATCAAACAGCGCATGTCCGACGAAGGCGCGCCATTGGCGGGCGAAATGAGTGCCCACATCTTTTTCGGCGAGGACTACTACGGTTACGACGACGCCATTTTCGCCACCGCCAGAATGCTGAAGATCATTGATGTTGCAAGCGAACCGGTGAGCGCTTTTCTTAAAGATGTGCCCCACATGGAGAGCACCCCCGAAATCCGCGTGGAGTGCCCCGATAATGAAAAATTTGGCATCGTGAAGGAACTGGTGGAGTACTACCGAGCAAAATACAAAGTTATTGATATTGATGGTGTTAGGATTGACTTCGACCGTGGGTGGGGGCTTATCCGCGCCTCTAATACGCAGCCGGTGCTGGTGATGCGTTTCGAGGCGGAGACGAAGGATGCGCTGGAACGCTACAAACGCGAGGTGTACGAAAAGCTCGTCACCTTCGGGCCGCTGAAGAACACCGAACCGTTCTGACAACGGCTGAAATAGGAACAACGGCGCCGCAATGATGGATTTCGCGTATGGGTCGGATGAAAAATATTTCCGGATGGTTCGGTCGCGGCTTTTTATATTCACCGGCTTTGTTCTCGCCGTGTTCCTTGTCCTGCTGATTCGCTTGTGGTATTTGCAGGTTATTCAAGGAGATAACTTAAAGGAACTGGCGGAGAGCAACCGGTTACGCCAGATTCCGCTGCCGGATTACCGTGGGACGATCTATGACCGCTCCGGGGTGGAATTAGTAAGCAGCCGCGCGTCATTCAACATCGTGGTAATACGCGAAGATATGCCCGATTTCGCCGCGGTCATGGGTAAGCTCGCCACGCTCATCTCCTTCGACAAGGAGGAGGCGATGAGGAAAATCAAGGCGCAACAGCCGTTCCAGGCGTATGTGCTGGCCCACGATATCAGCCGTGACGATGCTGCCCGGCTGGAGGAGCATCGTTACGAATTGCCGGGGGTGTCGCTTGACGTAAGGCCCGTTCGCAGCTACAAATATGAGCGTTTCAGTTCGCATTTACTGGGCTATCTGGGGGAGATTTCGAAGGATCAGATCGGCCAAGGTTTTTACAAGGACTACCGCAAAGGGGATTTTATCGGCAAGTACGGTATCGAAAGAAGCTTCGAGCCGCTGTTGCGCGGTCAAAAGGGGGTTAACATCATCGAGGTGGACGCCACGGGCCGCGAACTGAAGATGATCAAGCGCATTCCCCCCGGTGTGGGAACCGACCTTTATCTGTCCATTGATTATAAAGCGCAGCTCGCCGCCGAGCAGGCGATGGAGGGGAAAAACGGCGCCGCCGTGGCCATCAACCCTAAAACCGGCGAGATTCTCGCGATGGTGAGCCATCCGGACTTCAACCCCAACGAATTCGCCAGCGGTGTGGAAACCGAGTATTGGCGCAGTCTTTTGAACGATCCCTATTTTCCGCTGAATAACCGCGCCATACAGGGGGTGTATCCACCCGGCTCCACCTTTAAATTTGTGATGGCCGCGGCGGGCCTGAAAGAGGGAGTGATCGATGAAAACACGGTTTTTCATTGCAACGGCTCATTTCGGCTTGGGCGGCGCGTGTATCACTGCTGGAAAAAGTCGGGACACGGCAACATGACCTTGACGCACGCTCTGGAGCAAAGCTGCGATGTTTATTTCTACAACGTTGGGCTGCGTTTAGGCGTGGACAAGATTTATGATATGGCGTTGAAATTCGGGCTGAGCCAACGCACCGGTCTCGGCCTCGATCATGAAAAGGCGGGCCTTATCCCTAGCTCCGCGTGGAAAGAGAAATACCGGAAAGAGGCATGGATCGCGGGGGAAACGCTTTCGGTGGCGATTGGACAGGGATACGATCAGGTAACGCCGATACAGATGGCCCGCGCGGTCGCGGCAGTGGCGAATGGCGGCTGGATGCCGAACTTGCGGCTGACCCGTTTGGGAGAACATGAAGCGGCCACCCCCGAAGCGCTTGGCGGGCAGCAATTGGGCCTCTCGCAAAAAAATGCGAGCCTCATTAAAGAAGGGCTTGATATGGTGGTCAACTCCGAAAGGGGAACCGCCTTTTGGACGTGCCGCGTTCCGCATATCCGCGTGGCGGGGAAGACCGGCACCGCGCAGGTGTTGAAAATGAAGGAAGGGGAGCAAAACATCGATCAAAGCAAGCTCCCCGAAAAATACCGCGACCACGCGTGGTTTGTGGCCTTCGCGCCGGTGGAGGATCCGCAAATAGCCGTGGCGGTGATAGTGGAACACGGCGGTCACGGCGGCACCGCGGCCGCGCCGGTGGCCCGGGCCATGATCGCTGCGCATCTTGACGCGATGATAAAGGCGGCGGAAGCCCAAAAAGCGGAAGTTCCGAAGGCCGGGGTTCAGCGAAAGCCGGTTTCGTAAACATGAACGATAATTCCACGCTTGGCAATAAGTGGTTCAGCCTTTTCGACTGGCCGCTGTTCCTTCTGGCGCTGTCGATATCACTGCTTGGCGTATTTGTGATTTATAGCGCGAACTTCGCCAGTGATTCGCCGTCCTTTCGCGGCCTCTACCTCAAGCAGCTTGAGTGGAACATCTACGGGATCATCCTGATGTCCGGCATGGCGATGATGGACTACCGGGTATGGGAGCGCCCCGCCTATCTTTTTTATATCATCGCCGTTGGTTTGCTGGTGGCCGTGTTGGCGGGGGGGCGGATTATTGCGGGTTCACAACGGTGGCTCGGCGTCGGCAGCCTTAACGTGCAGCCCTCCGAGATGATGAAGCTGGTTCTCATCATGGCCCTGACAAAATATTTCAATTACGCGCGGGAACTTTCCGAAGAGCTGGGATTCAAGCAGCTCTTTGTACCAGCCATCCTCACTCTCATCCCGGCCCTTCTCATTGCCAAACAGCCGGATCTTGGCACCGCGGGGGTGCTGTTCGTCATTTTTCTCGTAATGGCGTTCATCAATGGCATCAGGAAAAATGCGCTTATCGCCATTATCATCGGCATGATGGTGCTTGTGCCGGTCGGCTGGTTCAACCTGAAGGATTACCAGAAAAACCGCGTGCTGGCGATGATCGATCCGTCCACCGATCCCCTCGGCATCGGCTATCACACCATCCAGTCCAAAATCGCCATCGGCAGCGGCGGTTTTCTGGGCAAGGGGTTTTTCGCCGGCACGCAGAGTAAGCTGAATTTCCTGCCTGAAAAACACACCGATTTTATTTTCGCCGTATACGCCGAAGAGGTCGGTTTTCTGGGAGTCTTCCTGTTGCTTATCCTGTTCGTTTCCCTTGTGCTTCGCATGATGGATCTCATCATCAACTCGAAGGACCGTATCGGCAGCCTGCTGGCGGCCGGCATCACCGGCATGATCGGCTTTCACTTTCTTTATAATGTCAGCATGACCATCGGGATAACCCCGATTGTCGGCATTCCCTTGCCGCTGTTTAGTTACGGGGGCTCGGCCCTGCTCACCAACTACGCGGCGATCGGCATCTTGATGAGCATACGAATGAGGAGATTCCGCCATGACTAGCCGCCACCCGTACGAACCGTTTTTGGACGAAGCGCATAACCCATCGCAGTACGTGGGGAACGAGGTGCGCGCGGTGGTGAAAGATCCGGGAAGCGTCCGCTGCCGCGTGGCGCTCTGTTTTCCGGAGTTGTACCGCATCGGCATGTCGCATCTTGGCCTCAAGATTCTTTATTCCATCGTAAATAACACCGATGGCCTTTGGGCCGAGCGTTTTTTCGCGCCGGAACCGGACATGGAAGCGCTGCTCCGGCGCGAGGGGCAGCCGCTGCGGAGCCTCGAATCGCACGATCCGCTTAATGCGTTCGATATCGCCGGCTTCAGCATTTCCACCGAGCTTTGCTTCACCGAGATACTGGCGATGCTGGAACTCGGCGGCGTTCCGCTGGAGTCGGCGGAGCGGTCTGAATCCGACCCGCTGGTGATCGGTGGCGGGGCGTCGGTTTTCAACCCCGAACCGGTGGCGGCTTTTTTCGACCTTTTCCTGATGGGGGACGCCGAAGAGGCGTTGCCGCTGTTGGCGAACCGTTACGCCGAACTGAAAGCGCAAAAAACCGGGCGGAAAAACATTCTGCGCGCGTTGGCCGATATCGAGGGGGTCTACGTCCCGTCGTTGTTCAACGTTACCTACGACGGCCCCCGCGTGGCCGCCATCACCCCGGTTGCCGAGGGGTTGCCGGAGCCGCGCCGCGCGATTCTCAAGGATCTTTCGCTCAGTCCGTTCCCGATGGATATGGTGATTCCTTACGGCCAGCCGGTGTTCGACCGGTTGACGGTGGAAATCGACCGGGGCTGCACCGGCGGCTGCCGCTATTGCCAGGCGGGGATGACCTACCGCCCGGTGCGCGAGCGCCGTCCGGATGAAGTCCTGGCGATTATCGACACGGCGCTCAAGCGGACGGGCTACGACGACGTGTCGCTCGCCTCGCTCTCCAGCGGCGATTACAGCAACATCGAGCCGTTGGTGACGATGTTAATGGACAAGACCGCGCGGGAGAACATCTCCATTTCTTTGCCATCGCTGCGGTCGGGTACGCTCACCGCGCCGCTTATACGGCAGATCGCGCGCGTGCGCAAAACCGGTTTCACCATCACCGCCGAGTCGGGGAGTGAACGCCTGCGCCGCGTCATCAACAAAAAGATCACCAACGAAGAGATTGTTGAAACCGCCCGCAAGGTGTTGGCCGGCGGCTGGCGGCAGCTGAAACTCTATTTCATGATCGGCCTTCCCACCGAGACCGATGACGACGTGGAGGGGATTGTCCGGCTGGTGTGGGAGATCAGCCGCCTGCGCGAGGGCAACCACAAATTCCAGAACATCAACGTGGGAGTGAGCCAATTCGTCCCTAAAGCCCACACGCCTTTCCAGTGGGAGCCGATGCACTCGATGGAAGAGAACATGCGTAAAAAGATGATGCTTACCGACGCGTTTCGCAAGATGCGGGGGGCGCAGCTTAAGGGGCACGAGGTGGAGATGAGCTGGATGGAAGGGGTGTTTTCACGCGGCGACCGGCGGTTGGCGGCGGTGGTGCGGCGCGCCTATGAAAAAGGGTGCCGCCTCGATGGTTGGAGCGAATACTTCAAGCTTGACGCGTGGCGCGCGGCGTTCGCCGAATGCGGTGTTGACCCGGACGAGTACGCCCTGCGGCGGCGCGGCATTGATGAAACCCTGCCGTGGGATCATCTCGATATCGGCATCTCGAAAAAATACCTCAAACGGGAGTTGAAAGACGCCATGGCGGAGGTGGTGACCACCGATTGCCGTTTCGACAGATGCTTGGGGTGCGGCCTACCGGCCAACGATAACGTGATTCATCCGGCGTCCGCCGTTCCGCCTGTTTCACCCGCGCCGGCCGCCGAAGGGGATGCCCCGGCGTTTAAATACCGCCTCACATTCCGGAAAGAGGGGATGGCCCGCTACTTGGCGCATTTGGAGATGCTTAACGGATTTTCACGCGCGCTCCGCCGCGCCGCCATGCCGGTCGTTCACAGCGGGGGATTTCACCCGCATATCAAGATGGCCTTCGGCACCGCGCTTCCGGTCGGCACGGTCTCGCTATGCGAGATGGTTGATATCGATCTTGACCAGCCAATGGAACCGGACGCGATAGTCCGGCGGCTCAACGCCGAATTGGAGCGGGGGATTGTCATCGAGGGGGCGGAATCAAGAACGCCGCCATACCGCTCCATACAATCCGCAACCGAAAAAACCCAATGGGTGCTGACGGATGACGGCCCCGAAGAGCCGGCTATTGATGTGGTGAAGGCGGCGTTAGAGGCCATTGAGGGGCTTACCGTCATTTCTTTCGAGCGGGAGGGGGGGAAGGCGGCGCTCCGCTTTGAAAGCACGCTGGAGGGATTTTGGGGGAAACTCCGCGCGGCGATTCCCGGATTCCGGCTAACGGGGCGGCGCAAGCTGGTGAAGTACGGCGCGGTGATGAAGGTATCCGCGCAAAAAGTCCCCGCCACTTTGTCTTGACCTGTTGTCTTGACCAGGCGGACGCCACCGTGATTATGGTAAAATGAACGAATGAAGCAACTTGTGATGATCCTCTCGATCTTGGTAATTTTCACCAGTGCGCGTGCCGCGGAACAGATCCCCGCAGGCACGGCGGACAAAGATGCATTGTACGAAAGTCTCATTTCGAACATGGCCTGTCTGTGCGGTTGCGGCACCACGCTGAAGACCTGTCCGCATGAGGCCTGCGACAAAGCCATTCCGGCGCGCAAAGAGATACGCCAGATGGTGGACAGCGGCACTCCCCGGCAGGAGATCATGAATCAAATGGTGAAGGGGCATGGTGAGGCGATTCTCGCGGCCCCCACATTTAAGGGGTTTAACGTGATGGCATGGGTAATGCCGTTCGTGGCGATTGCCGCCGTTGGCGCGTTGGTGGCGATGATCCTCAAACGGTGGAGCGGCAACCGCGCTCCGGTTTCCACAAACGCGGCCCCCAAAAAAGAGGCGGCGAGCGGTGAAGGCGATCCCTATCTGAAAAAAATGCGCGATGAATTGGACAAATACGAAGAATGATAACTGCGATTGAAGTATTGCTGGCATTGGCCGTAATGGCCGCGATTGGGTATCCGTTATTTGTTAGGCCGTCGATTGCCGAAGGGGAAGTGGATGAAGGGGACGAACGGCACAGGCTCATCTCCGCCAAGGAGGCGGCGTTTGTGGCGCTGAAGGACCTCGAATTCGATTACAAAACCGGCAAAATTGACGAAGCCGACTACGCCTCGTTGAAGAACCGCTATGAGGCGGAGGCGGTGAGGGTTATGAAGAGCCTTGATGCCACTACCGGAGAGGCCGCCCCCGCCCGCAAACGGGCCGGGGAGAAAGCCCGCTTTTGCGCCAGTTGCGGCGCGAAAGCCGATGCAGACGACCGCTTTTGCGCCGCCTGCGGCCACCCGATCAAAAAATAGCGTCTCTCTTTCCCGGTGGGTACATGCTCTTAGCATATACATCGGCCCGTGGGCCGGCACATCTTGGCGCGTTGCGCCAAACGGCGACAGGATTGTCGCCGCTACCGGGGCAAAGGGGCCAACCCTGCCTAAAAAACGGGCATCTGCGAACTAACCCTTTTAGGGTAGTTTCTATTTTTCCGTATGGGATAAATTATTTGCACCGCTGATATTATTTTTCTGGTACAATTTTTAAACTTGTAGCAATCGGTAGATACGGTCTTGCGCGTCAAGCCGTTTTCATATGCAATTTCGGGTTAAAGACGGTTTTGTTCTTAAGAATGCCGTAGGCGATGTGCAGCAGTTTCCGCATGACGGCGATAAGGGCC
>JAHFEK010000054.1 GCA_023248495.1 Nitrospinales bacterium | reverse complement strand
CGCGGGTCACATCGCCATAGCGCGCGGTGTCGGAAACGGAATAGCGCATGTTGGCGATCCCCCCTTCGTACATGAGGTCGACAATCAGCTTAAGCTCGTGGAGGCATTCGAAGTAGGCCACTTCGGGCTGGTAGCCCGCTTCCACCAGCGTGTCGAATCAGGCGCGAACCAATTCGGACGCCCCGCCGCAGAGCACCGCCTGTTCGCCGAAGAGATCGGTTTCGGTCTCTTCCTTGAACGTGGTCTCCAGGATGCCCGCCCGGGCGCCGCCGATGCCAAGCGCATAGGCCAAGCCCACGTTCATCGCGTCGCCGGTGGCGTTTTGATGCACGGCGATGAGGCATGGCACGCCGCCCCCCTGTTGATACTGGCGGCGAACCAGATGGCCCGGCCCCTTGGGGGCAACCATGAAAGCGTCGATATCGGCCGGCGGCACAATCTGGCTGAAATGGATATTGAAGCCGTGGGCGAAGGCAAGCGCCGCTCCCGCCTTCATGTTCGGACGCACCTCTTCGTGATAGAGGCCGGCGGCCACGTGATCCGGCACCAGCATCATGATCACCTGCGCGGCCTTGGAGGCCTCGGCGACGGTTTTCACTTCCAGTCCGTCGCGTTTCGCCAGCGCTTCGAAGCGGCTGCCCGGGCGGAGGCCGACCACCACCTTCACGCCGCTCTCCTTGAGATTCAGCGCATGGGCGTGCCCCTGCGATCCGTAGCCGATGACCGCCACGGTCTTTTTGGCGATATATTTGAGATCCGTATCTTTTTCATAGTACATTTTCGCGGCCATTAACAATTCTCCTTGGTTTAAATATGCGTATCGTTGTTTTATTCTGAATCCGTCAGCCGCCGCTTTTCGGTTTCTTCGCTTTGGAAATCGATGACCCCGTCCCGCGCGGGAGGGCAATTTTGCCGCTGCGGGCCATCTCCTGCATCCCCAGCGGGCGGATCATCTCGATAAAGGCTTCGATTTTTCGGTCGCCGCCCGATATCTCCACCGTATAGCTTTTCGCCGAAACGTCCACAATCTTTCCGCGGAATATCTCCACCATGCGGAGTATCTCCGCGCGGTTTTTTTCCTCCGCGTTCAGCTTCACCAGCAACAGCTCGCGCTCCACATGCTCCTCGGCGGTGACATCCACCACCTTAATCACATCGATCAGCTTGTTGAGCTGCTTGTTGATCTGTTCGATGATCCGGTCCTCGCCGCGCGTGACGATGGTCATGCGCGATACCGCCGCATCCTCCGTTTCGGCCACCGTGAGCGATTCGATGTTGAAGCCGCGGCCGGAGAATAACCCCGCCACACGGGATAATACGCCGAACCGGTTTTCCACAAGCACGGAAATGGTGTGTTTCATGGCATGATTCCCTTCATAGCAACATCATTTCTTTTACGGTGCCGCCCGCGGGAACCATCGGAAACACTTTTTCCTCTTTTTCCACCACGAAATCCATCAGCACCGGCTTGTCAATTTTGTATGCCTCATCCAGCGCGGCGCGCACGTCCGCCACCTTGGTGATACGCATCCCCACCGCGCCGTACGCTTCGGCCAATTTCACGAAATCGGGATTCATCGCGAACTCGCTGTTGGAATACCGCTTGCCGTGAAACATCTCCTGCCACTGGTGAACCATGCCCAGCACGCCGTTGTTCAGAATGACCGTCTTGACCGGGAGGCCGTATTGCACCGCCGTTATCATCTCCTGAATGTTCATCTGAATCGAACCGTCGCCCGCAATATTCACGACCAACCGGCCCGGGAATGCCGCCTGCGCGCCGATGGCGGCCGGCAGCCCATAGCCCATGGTGCCGAGTCCGCCGGAAGAGAGGAACGTCCGCGGCCCATCGAACTGGAGGAACTGCGCCGCCCACATCTGGGCTTGCCCCACCTCGGTGGTCCAAATGGGGTTGCGGCCTTTCGCCGCTTCCCACGCCTGCTCCACCACGAATTGCGGCTTGATGATTCCCGTTTCGCTCTTTTCGTACCGCAGCGGGTAAATCGATTTCCATTCCGCCAGCCGTGTAAGCCACAGGCGGTGCTTGTCGTCCCAGTCAAAGGAATCCTTGTCCGCCAGCGCGTTAAGCTTTTTCATCACGTCCAGCAGGTCGGCCACCACCGGAATGTGCGCCGGCACGTTCTTGCTGATCGATGTGGGATCGATATCCACATGGATGACGGTGCAAGTTTTTGCGAAGGCGTCCAACCGCCCGGTCACCCGGTCATCGAAGCGCGCGCCAAGGCAGACCATCAGATCGCACTCGTGCATCGCCATATTCGCGGCATAGGTTCCATGCATGCCGAGCATGCCCAAGAAGAGTTCGTCGCGCGAGGGATACGCCCCCATAGCCATCAGCGTGGTGGTCACCGGCATCACGGTTTTTTGGGCGAACTTCACCAACTCGGCGCTGGCATTGGCCAAAATCATGCCGCCGCCGATGTAAAGCACCGGCTGTTTGGCCTGTTTCATCGCTTCGAAAGCGCGCTTCACCTGCGCCGGATGCCCCTCAACGGTGGGATTGTAGCTGCGTAGAGAAACCGTCTTCGGGTATTCGAATTCCGCCGTGGCGTTAAGCACATCTTTCGGCAGGTCGATCAATACCGGGCCGGGCTTTCCGGTGGTGGCGATGTAAAACGCCTCCTTGATGGTTCGCGCCAAATCGTTCACGTCGCGCACCAGATAGCTGTGCTTGGTGCATGGACGGGTGATCCCCACGATGTCCGCTTCCTGGAACGCGTCGTTGCCGATCAGCCCCACCGGCACCTGACCGGTGAGAACCACCATCGGGATGGAATCCATATACGCGGTGGCGATACCGGTGACCGTGTTGGTGGCGCCGGGGCCGCTGGTGACCAATGCCACGCCGCAACGGCCAGTGGCGCGGGCATAGCCGTCGGCCATGTGCGCCGCGCCCTGCTCATGCCGCACCAGGATGTGCTTCAGTTTCGAGCCATAAAGCGCGTCGTAGAGGGGCAACACCGCCCCGCCCGGAAAGCCGAAAATGGTGTCCACCCCTTCGGCGATAAGGCTTTCCACGACAATCTGCGCGCCTTTAAGTTTCATATCATTACCTCGCTTGTGCTGAATTTAAAATGATAGTCGGTTTTTCAATGCGGAGTCAATAAATCGGTGTTTTTCGGGGGGCGCCCCCGACGGCGTTCCGAAGGGTGGTTTCGAGGTAGAGCCACAACGGGTCGGCCATCCGCGGGAACGGACAAGCCACTCGCGCGGTTGCCGGAATGGCCCCGGCGGACAAGCTCAGGTCACATTTGAAGGTGGACTATTGCCGTATCTCCTTAATATGGGACGCATTTTATCACACCTCGCCGATTCCACAAACTAGCGCCCCGCCAGCAAGGCGATGCAACGGGATGGTTACAAAAGAACTTTCACCACGACCTTGCGGACGGAGGCGGGAGCCGCGCCCTTGATGCAACCGGGCTTGTGGGCGTCACCCGGATAGAACACCGCGAAAAATCCGGGGCGCATCGTCAGCCGCGTGGCGCCGGGGACGTCGCGATAAAAAACGATATCGTTTTCTTCCACGTATGGCGCGTCGATCACCAGCCCGGCGGCCGGAAGCCACTCGATAATCTCCTCCCCCTCGATCACCGCCTGGATATCGGCGTAGCGGCGGTGGGTTTCAGGGCGTTTTCCAATGGGTGGGGCGGTTTCATACCGCTGCACCATCGCGTAACAGGCGCCGCCATCCAATTCGTGGCGGCCATCGGCGATCCCTTCCGCCAAGGCTTTTTCGATGAAATTGATGCCCCGCCGGTACAGTGAATTTTCGGGAAAATAACGGAAGGCGTTGCGCGGCGTATCGAATATCATCCGGCGAATAATACTACGCAAGCGGCGGATTCACAATTGTTGGGCCGCGCGGCCCGGGCTTTTATCATCACCTTCTCATGCAGCCCATATCCGGTAGAACTCGAAAAAGTCTTCCAGCGCCTTCGCGCTCTCCTTGTCCAGATCGACATACTTGGTGGCGTATTCAAACTGTCCATCGTGAGCGTTCACCCGCATCAACCGCATTCTCTGCTGGTTTATGGAAGCCATCCCGCCCGGATGGAAACTCATCAACAGCTCATCGCCCAACTTGGCCTGCAACGAAACACGGGTGACAAACCGAAGCCCCCCTTTGCCAAGATTGACGATCACCCCCGATTCCGGTTTGGCGGCCAAGTCTCCGGCGGTCTGAACGACCGCCGGGAACTGGCACACCGCCCGCTCCTCGCTCCGTAGCGAGTGGGAAATCACGTCGTCTTGAAAGGGAAAAAAACAGAGGTCAATCTTTTTTAAAAATTCCTTATAGGTGACAGCCATCCCATATATCGTCCCCCTGTTTTCCACGCGGATGGTGGCCGACTGGCCCAACGGAATTGACGGCATGGCGCCATGCGGTCTCTCGGTAAGAAGAAAGCCGTTCTTTCCCTCCTTCCAACCGCGCACCATCACTTTGCCGTTTTTTCTGGCGTATTCAATAACCGCTTCTTTATGCAATTCAAGCATCGTCTCGGCGCCGGGGGCGTATGCGCTGGCGGCAATTTCCGCGCACTCCATGCAATAGCTTTTCACCACGGGGTCTCGGCCCAGAAAGCCGATCCCCAGAAAATACTTGCCGCCGTCCTCGTCAAGAGTACGCACCATCGCGGCCATCTGATTCACCGCCGCCCCATTGGAAAGAGTGAAAGAAAGAAGGATTTTCCCGCCGACGCTGATTCCGTCCTTCGACTCCATGCCGATCCGGGCGCCCGATTCGGAGATATCCATCACCGCCCCCATTTTAAACTCCGAACCGGAGCCTTCGGCGGATATGCGCACAGGGGAAATAAGACTGACCCGTTCGCTGCTCCGCATATTGTAGCGCTGAACATCATTCGGATATTCCAACACCAGCAGGGGGGGCTGGCTATGCACCCCAACCAACATCGTTTTGAACGCGTATACCGATCCTTCCAACAGGAACCGCACAATCAACGGTGAATAATACTCAAAGCCGGCGGCGGCGTAATTTTTGGGCATGTCGGCGAGAATAAAACTAGTTTCCGGCACGGTGGTTAGGCGGGGTTTGCCCCCCATAAGATTGGTCGTAACAAATTCCGCCTTCGCCCCCCGCAACTGGGTGTGATAGCGCTTTCCCTTCAATTCGATGCTCAAGGGGCCGCCAATGGCGCAAAATTCTTCCACCGGATGATTGGCGGTGGCTAACGTGGTTAGCCCCACTTCAGATTTTGGAGCAATACCCACTTCCAAATCTGCCTCCTTCAGCCGCAAAAATTTTTGCATCGGCTCGTTGCGGCCATGAAAAACAATATGGCGAAATTGCCCATGTTTCATATATCATTTTCAATTAGATGACATAGAATGTCAACTCCCCAGCCTGATACAAGTTCAGACAAATTGTGACACATAATTATACAGATAATCTATTGAAAAATTGGTCGCGGTAAAGAGCGGGAAACTGGTTCCTGGCAATGTCGGCGGGAAAAAAACCAAGAAAATATTATATCTTCCAGATGGCGCAGTAGATGGCGCAACCGGCACACCCTCTTGATGATTTATAGCGGGTTAATGAATAACCGCCCCGAAAGCAGCCAATGCAAAAAACACGGGGTGGCCATTCTCCATCAAATATCTCATCACGCCGCCCACGCCTTGCAGAAAGCGAAATAATCGTCCAGCAGTTTACCGCGCTCCAGACTCATGTCAACAAACTGCGCGGCGTATTCAAACCGGCCCCCCTGCCTGCTAATCCGCATAAGGCGGATTTTCTGGTTGTCCACCTTTCCGTCCGCATAAAAACTTGCCGACAACAGATCGCCCGGTTCGGCGTGAATCGGCAGCCGGGTGATAAACCGGAGTCCCCGCTTGCCGAGATCGACGATCAAGGCGGACTCCTGATTGCTGGCCAGGGAATCCGCGTGATTGATCACCGCGGGAATCAGGCACGGAATCCTTTCATCTTCCCGCAACGACCGGGCAATTACATCATCATGAAAAGTGAAAATGCACAGGTCGGTCTTCCCGAGGAAATCCCGGCAGGTTACGGCTATGCCAAACAAAATCCCTTTATGTTCCATGCGGATAACGGCTTCCTGGCCCGGCAGGAGAGGTGGAAGCGGCGCCCCAGGTTTCTCGGTCAGGATGAAGCCCTGCGCGCCGGTCTTCCATCCGCGCACTATTACCTGGCCCCTTTTCATCGCGTATTCAATTGACGCTGCCTTTCCTAATCCCAGCATTGCATTACTCCAAACAATCGAGGCAATTGCGGCAAAAGCCGCTCACTGCGGGGTCATGGCCCGAAAAACCGACCCCCAGCAGGTACTTTCCGTTTTCTTCGCTGATGTTCCTCACAACAGCGGTCAGTTGACTCACCGCCATGCCGTTGGGAAGAGTGAAGGAAAGATGGAGCTTGGACCCAAGACTAAGTCCATTCAAGCTTTCAAGACCGATCCGGGCGCCGGAGACGGAAATATCCAGCACGGCTCCCGCGCGGTGATCCGAACTGAAATCTAATGATATACGGGCGCGGGAAACAATGCTTATCCGTTCACTGCCTCGAAGATTGTAGCGCTGCAATTTATCCGGATATTCCATGACGAATACTGGCGGCTGATTATGCACCCTCACCAACGCCGTTTTAAAGGCATACACCGCTCCGCCGGAAAGAAACCGCATGGTCAGCGGCGCGCTGTTTACAAAACCCGCGGCGGCATGGCCCTTGGGCATATCCGTGATAAAGCAACTCATTTCGGGAAGAATTGAAACACGGCCCTTTCCGCCCGCGCTATTCGTGGCAATAACCTCCACTTTCACCCCCCGCATCAGGGTGGCGTATCGCTTTCCTTTCCATTCAATAATCACCGGATCGTCGACCGCACAGAGCTTTTCCACAGGATTGGTGGCCGTATATAGCGTAGCAACTTCGGAGGCGGATTTAGACTGTTCGGCCACAACCATTCCCTTTTATTTCCAACGCCATAAACAAATTCTTATTAAAAAACCCAGATACCCAGAAACGGCAACAATGAATCTGCTAATAATTTATGGTCATATTATCAATTCTTTAGCTGGAATTGTCAAGCAACCCCAACATGACAAAGCTGCTAAATGATACGATTTATTACATATGTAAAATATCGGACGTAATTCCCTGCTCGAACGGGAATTCACGGCGTAAATGAAAAAATCGCTTGGGCCTAGCAGGCTATGGCTTAGCGGAGACAGAAGGGGAAATGGCGGATATTACACTTCCCGGATGGCGCCATAGATGGCGCAACCGACGTACGCCCCGGGATTTACGCAGGCAGCGAGTATCTGTTTGCCGATATCGTTGGCAAGGGCACTACGATGCTGTTCCGCCTGAAACCAGCAAAAACAGCTTACCGAAAGCTCCTGCCGAGCGCCGTATTTGGAGGGACTAACGGCAAACGGACATATAAAGCGCATTTTCCGCAGCGTTCCGAGCAGGGGATCGCGGCCGGAGTTATTTCTCTCCCGGTCCGGCGCCCCGCCGGTCATAAGGCCGCGTCGAGAAAATGAAGGGGGTTGATGTCCCATTTGGCGGGAGTTTCGTAACCGATGATCCGGTCACTGACACCGGCATCGGAAAGAAAAAGGTCACGCGGCGCCATTTTGCTGTTCTTCTTCGTGTCGTACACCAAGCGAACCATCGGCTTGATCATGCTCCCATTGGCGGGACGCACAACCACTGCCAGATAACCGCTTTCCAAGCGAACCATCGTGCCAAGAGGGTAGACGCCGACGCATTTGATGAAGTACTGCACCAACTCGCGGCAAAAATGGAATTCACTCCATTCATATAATTTACGCAGCGCTTCGGCGGGATCGATCCCTTTATGATAGCAGCGGTCGGAAGTGATGGCATCGTAGACATCCACGATGGCGGCCATTTGGCCGACCCGGGTAATACCTTTTCCTTTAAGGCCGAGCGGGTAGCCGGTGCCATCGTGCCGCTCGTGGTGCTCGAAAGCCACGGTGATGGCGGTTGCCGGTATCCCGCTCTCCTCCTTGAGCACCTGATAGCTGTGCGTCACATGCGACTGCATCAGGGTGAATTCTTCCTCGGTAAGACGCGACGGCTTGTTGAGGACATCCTGCGGCACCTTCATTTTGCCCACGTCGTGAAGCAATGCGCCAACGCCGACTTCAGTGGTGGCGGCGCGGTCAAACCCGAGCCCGCGGCAAAACGCGATCATGAAAATGCAGACGTTCACCGAATGCTGAAAGGTGTATTCATCCCGCGTCTTGAGCCTGCTCAAGCACATCATGGCGCTCTGGTTGTCAAACACCGAGTCGATCATCCCCTCCACCACGGCATCCACCTGGGCGATGTTTATCCTCCGCCCTTCAAGAACGTCGTGCATAACTACGCCGATGACCTTCTCGGCTTCTTTGCGCACAATCTTGGCCTTAGCCATCTCTTCCCGGCGGAGGCCATCGGGATCCTCCGCCCCGGCGGGTTCCATCATAAGTTGTTCGACGGCGGCCTCCACCGCCAAGGCGACCTCCTCGCGGGAGGGGGCATCGGCCACATCCAGCCCTTTCTCAGTATCGATATAGACTTCCCTGATGCCGTGCTTGATGATCTTGTCTATCATTAATTCGTCCTTGACCGCGAGTGACCGGCGCAAAAACGGAACCTCCAGCCAGCCACAGTCGAAATCGTGGATGAACATTCCCGGTTTCAGCCGCGCGGCGCGCACCTTCTTTATCATAGGCCCCTCATACGGCCCACGCTTTGCAAAATGCGATATAGCCGTCCAGCAGCTTCGCGTACTTTTTGTCCATATCCACAAACTGGCCGGCATATTCGAACCGGCTGCCGCTGCCGCTCACCCGCATGAGGCGCATTTTTTGCCGCTCCATAAAACCCATGCCGCCCGGATAGAAACTCGCCGCCAGTTCATCGCCTGGCTCGATATGCATCGGCGCGCGGGCGACGATCCTAAGCCCTCCCTTGCTGAGGTCTACGATGATACCGGATCCCACCGGCGCGGTTTGATTTTGCGCGCGGCAAACCGTGGCGGGCAGCAGGCATTGAACCCGATCCTCGTCACGCAAGGTCCGGGCAATCACATCATCCTGGAAAGCGAAGAAACAGAGGTTTGTTTTTCTCAACAATTCCTTATAAGTGACGGCCATGCCATAGACCACCCCCTTCTTTTCCATCCGTACCACGGCTCCCTGCCCGAGCGTAAGCGGTGGAAGCTGTCCGCGCGGCTTTTCGGCGAGAAGATAGCCGTTCTCCCCCTGTTTCCAGCCACGCACCATCACCTGCCCATTTTTCCTGGCGAACTCGATTGCCGCTTCTTTCCCCAATCCTAGCATCGCATCATTCCAGGCAGTCCGAACATTCGCGGCAAAATCCGGTCACCGAAGGCACATACGTCAAAAAACTGGCCCCCATCAGATACTTGCCGCCTTCCTCGCTTATATTCCGCACGGAGGCAACCAGATCGTTCACCGCCGCGCCGTTGGGAAGGGTGAAGGAAAGACTGAGCTTCGCCCCCACATTAATGCCTTCCCCCGCATCAAGACCAATCCGGGTGCCGCTGGGGGAAAGATCCAACACCGCCCCCATTTTATTACCCGGGCCGCTGTTTTCGGTGACGCGCACCGGAAAGACCATGCCCACCCGTTCATCGCTCCGCATGTTGTGAAACTCCACCTTTTCCGGATATTCCAACACCAGCACCGGCGGCTGATTGTGAACCCGCATCAGTGTCGTCCTAAAAGCATATACCTTGCCGCTGTTGAGAAACCGCACCGTCAGCGGCGAATTGAACTCGAAGCAGCCATTGGCATAATTCTTGGGCATGTCGGCGAGGATAAAACTGGTATCACGCAGAATTGCCAGTCGCGGCTTTTGCCCCGTGAGATTAGTCGCCACCATCTCCATTTTGGCCCCCCGCATCATCGTACGATAGCGTTTCCCCTTCCACTCAACAATAAGGGGGTCGCCGACGTCGCAAAACTTTTCCAGCGGGCTGCTCGTCGTGAAAAATATGCCGGTTTCGACCGGCGGTTTATCGGATGCGCTCACATACACTCCCGCCACAAATTTAACGCCATTACCAGCCTCCCCCGCTCCGGCTTCCCGCCATATATTATTTTCTGGTTATACAATTAACACCTTACCCCTAAAGTCCGGGCAAAATGCCGCTTAATTTTCCGGCGGGCGACGGAAACGACGCCCGCTTTGACGCGAATCCGGGGCTATTCCGCTTCCAACAGCTTCATAAACTGCCCCACCAGCTCCATCCGTTTATTAATGCCGATTTTCCGGTAAACATTCTTGGAATGCTGTTTGACGGTGTTAAGGCTGATGTGAAGTTCCCGCGCGATATCCTGATTCGAGCGGAAGTGAAGCATGCACTCCACCACCCGCCCCTCCTGAGGGGTCAGATTGAACCGCTTGAGGTGCTCGCAAAATTCGGCGCGTACCATTTGGATGGTTCGGCCGTCCCCCTTCACAACCTGCCTTCTCCGTACGGCGTCGCTTGAAATGAGCGCGCTCTCGGATGCAAGGAAGACGCCGGGATCGAGATAGTACGGATTTTTCCCCGCCACCCCTTTCTTCAACACCACCGGGTGGGTCTGCATGGCGTTAAAAACCACCTCTTTGGGGAACAACCCCCGGTGGTAATTGCACACGGTTATGGCATTTAGCGCGCGGGTAAAGTAGTTGAAGCGCGATTCGTATTCCATAAACGACTCGGCCCCCTCCACCAGCCCCATCGCCCAGCTCATATCAACCGCCACGCGAACCCCGCCGAAGCCGGCCGCCAGCGCGTTAAGAACGATCCGGCGGTGCTCCGCCAGCGCCTCATCGGGGTTGAATCGCCCATTGGGATAAAAAACTTGGCGGCAATCGATGAAGTCCAAATCACCCCTGCCTATGAGGCGGCGGGCAGGCAGGCCGAACTGCTCAAGGAAAAGCACGGCATCTTCCTCTTTTTGCTCATGGCGGTAGAACACCAGCTTTTCTCTTTTTGCCACTCCTTCACCGAAAAAACCGGACATAAAACCGAATTTTTCCTCGCTGCGGTCATACACCAGCACTGCGTGGTCTCCGGACTGCAAACCGGCCCCGTCGGTTTGCGGAAGCCTATTGAGCGCCATTCCATGAACGCTTAATTCATTCTGAACCGCATTAAAAACACTAAGATTATCCATACCCCTCACCCTAAATACCTATAACTGTTTAGACTTATCGTCTGGCGCCCCCAAAAGAGGCACACCACCGCCAAAACACTCCAATCGCGATACCCCTTCTGATCCCATCAACTACCCGCAGCGAAGGCCACCTTGATCAGGTTGCGATCAACCACGCTCATCACTAACACAATTAGATTGCATTAACCGGGCCATTATATTACTCATCAAATCAATGCGTTAGAAATAACAACCGACCGTACCATGTTGCTAATTACAACACATGCTGATTATTGCCACACTTTAATGTGTAATCATTAAGGCTGAAATGTTGCTTTTTTCCGCAACAGACCCGCTCGGCGTGTGGACCCAAGATGGTGCTTGAGGGGAAGCTTGCCGCCTGATATTTGCAGGAAATTTACAGGAGATTAACATGGCGAAATTCAAACATGGAAAAAACGGGACCCCAATGGGAAAGCCCAAAGGCTCAAATCACGTGAATATAGGGCAAAATGATATTTTTAAGCGTAAAGAGTGTTGAGGGTGCTTGAACCCTGATAATTACACTGCTATTACAGCATGGCCATCAAAACAAGATTGCCACCGCAACTGACTGAAAAATGGTGCGCCCGGCGGGACTCGAACCCACGACCTACGGATTAGAAAACTGGTTTGGGCTGTTTTTATAACCGCCTGACAATGCGCTGATTAGACCGCTACCACGCTAAAATCAGCATGTTACGGGCTTTCTGGCAATTCCGCCAATTCCGGCGTTTTCCGCCAATTTCGCTCCCGTTGACTACAATTTGACTACAGTGGAATTCAATGGAAAAAACATACCACATCCGGCGCTACTCTTTTTTAAGCCCAAGTTTTTTCCACATCCATGAAATGTGATAATGTGGCCTTCCCATCCGCCTATTGTGCTCTTCGCCATTTTCAAACTGCTTTAAGAGTTCAATCACCTTCAATCTCCCCGGCTCCGTTTTTACCGCCTGAAGCGGGGTTTTGCCGTTCAATGCGGGGATGCCCATCTTTATCCAACCCTTGTTATGCTTATCCATGAATTCGGTATAGAGTGCCCGTTCGACGTCCGCCGGGATTTCATCATCAGGCTCTTCATATGGTGCTTGCGGCCGCCGGATTTCTTCCACCATTTGATCAGGGTTTTCGAAAGAGTCGGCGCTGGGCACAACATCACCGGCAAGGTGTTTCAGGATAAGCTTCTTTCCCCGCGTTAATCTCTTTTTGGAATTGCATTCCAACCTCAGTTGGCCCACTTTAACAGTGATTGTCCCCAAAGTAACGTTTTCCATGCTTTTGGTATCACCCACCCACCGGTAACCATTGCCCGCTTCCCCGTCGCGCTCCAATTCCTTAACTTTCCCCAGTTTTTCATGTAGGCGCTCCTCATGCACAACATCAAATACCGCTGTTGATATGACCATTGGATCACCGGAGGTGTTGTGAAGAAATACCGGTTCTGGGTTCACAAAGAAGTCGCACCATTGATGGTTAAAGAACGGCCCGCCTTCCGCCTTGAGAAAATCCTTCAGGGAAGAGCCGGGCTTATTCTTGATATATGCCGTGAAAGCCTTCATAAGCGCTTCCACCAGATCGTTCTTCTTTCTGATTTCAAATGGATATAGCGAACCGGTGATGACATATTTCCCGTCGAGAAGCAGCAGCCTTGTGGCGAAGACATCCCACTTCATTAATGAGCGGGTGGCCATCTTTTCCGAAACCTGAAAAACCTCCCCCTGTATAAGGTCTTTCAGGAGAAACCCTTCATCAAAATAGTGTTCCTGCACCTCGTACAGGCTAATCGCCGCGTCCTGCATCCGCTTCAAAATGGCAAGCTCATCAACGCCCAACAGTTTCGTTTTTTCAATGTAGAGGTCGATAAGGGTTTTGCCGGTGCGCTCGTCCAGCACACGGTCATGGACAAACCATTCCATGCAATTGATCATCACCGATTGATGATGTTCGATGGGGAGGGAATCAACTACTGAGAAATCACCCCAAAAGTGATCAAATGCCCTCTTTAGCGAGTGTTTATGGTACGTTTCGGCAAATTGGACCAATGATTGGGTAAGGCGCTTTTTGATGACATCTTCCCGCCCTATGGGGGCCGGGGGCTTCATCATGCAACATTTCTTGTACTTTTGCCCGCTACCACAAGGACATGGATCGTTACGGCCTATCTGCGTCATTTATCCACCCTATGTTTGTCTACAATCGATGTCACCAGTTTTGTCGCTAGTTTGTCACAAGATTTAAGGTTCCTTTTTCAGCCGGTATACTCTACGATTTGTGGCCCCTTCCTGCTTCAATAAGCCGCCATCGACCATACCTTTCAACTCTCGTTGAAGAGTTCGGCGTGTCGTCCTAGAGCATAGCTTTTCGAAATCTTGAATAGTGAAGCTGCCATTATCCATGATGAAAGCAAGCGCCTTCTGTTGGCGGGCGCTTAACTGATATTCCTTTCCTAAAACGTCCTGCTTAATGACTCGCTCACCTTTTTCCTGCACTTCTTTAAGCTGAACGGCAAGCCCTTCAACGAAGTATTCGATCCATCCGGTCATATTCATATCGTTTTCCCGAACGCTTTGGATAGCGCGGTAATAGGCTGGCCTGTCCCGGTCGTAATATTCGCTGATGGTAAAGAGTTTTTTGAAGTCATATCCTGTGCGGAAAAGGTGCAGAGTGGACAACAATCGAGCCGTCCGCCCATTTCCATCAATAAACGGGTGGATATGCACCAATTGGAACTGTGCAATACCCGCCATGATCGCGGCATGGATTTCCCTTTCCTCATTAAGCCAGCCTACAAGCTCACGCATCATGATCGGGACTTCATGCGCGGATGGTGGAGTATAGATAACTTCCTTGGTTCTAGAGTTAACGACGTAGTTTTGAATCTTTCGATATTCGCCAGGGGCAGCCTTATTCCCCCGCACTCCCAAGACCAACTTTTTATGAATCTCGCGCACCAGCCCTTCGGTTATCGGCTCACCACTTCCCAAATACCCGGCCACAAGGTCAAAAGCTTTTCGATAATTGAGAAGCTCTTTTTTGTCGTTCGGATCAGCATCGCGCACCGGCTTTCCGGCCAATAGCTTTTCCGCCTGCGCCAACGTCAAGTGCGTCCCTTCGATATGGGTAGTATGGTGCGCCTCTAGGAGCAAGGCCCTTGATTGCATCCCCTTTATCCAAGTCTTGGATAATTGCGCCGCCTCAAGAAACCCCCGCGCCCGTTCAATTCGCGTAAGCGCACTCGTGATAGCGTTGGTGATCTTCAATTTCGGATTCAAGCTCATTCCATTCTCCCTCTTGGGCTATTCACGCGGCGATATCTTTGCAGATAAGTTCGGCTTGGGCGATGACGGTTTCGGCCGCCTTTTCCTGCTTGTCGGGCGGGTAGCCGTATTTTCGCAAAATCTTCTTCACTATCATTCGCATTTTGGCGCGGACGCTTTCCTTCACCGTCCAATCAATCGTAACTTCGCGTTTCACGGCGGCCACCAGTTCACGCGCGATCAGGCACAGAATTTCATCGCCAAGGATTTTTACGGCGCTGTCGTTGGTTTCAAGGGCATCATAAAAAGCTACCTCGTCCTCAGTAAGCCCCAGCGTTTCCCCGCGCCGCCCCGTATCCCGCATCTCCTTTGCCAAGGCTATGAGTTCTTCGATCACTTGCGCCGTTTCAATGGCGCGGTTCTGGTACGCCTTGATGGATTTCTCCAGCAGTTCGGAAAACGAGCGGCCCTGAACCATATTCCGCTTTGAACGGGTCTTGATTTCGTCGTTTAGCAATTTGCGCAATAGCTCCACGGCAAGGTTCTTGTGCGGCATACTTTTAATTTCCGCCAGGAATTCATCGGACAAAATCGAAATGTCCGGCTTTTTCAGTCCCGCCGCCGCAAAGATGTCCACCACCTGATCCGAGGCAACGGCCTGTGATACAAGCTGGCGGATGGCGTGTTCCAAATCCTCGCCGGATTGCTGGCCGGAGCCTCCCCCTTTTACCAAGGCCGCCCGCACCGCCTGAAAGAACGCCAGATCATCCCGAATTTCAAGCGTCTTCCCGTGCGGAACCGCCAAAGCAAACGCCTGTGATAATTCCGTGATGGCCTTTACAAAACGAGCCTTCCCGTCACTTTGGGCCAAGATGAACTCCTGCCCCGCCGGTAACAGGCCCAGCTTTTGGGCTGGCGTCCCTGTTCTCCACTTCGACCGGTCAAATCCATGAAAAAGGCCACAGCACACCTCGTATTTTCCCAGCATCACCGCCACGGCCTCTTCCTGGTCTATGGCGGTATTTCCCTTCCCTCCGCTGGCGG
>JAHFEK010000012.1:54578-55401 GCA_023248495.1 Nitrospinales bacterium | reverse complement strand
GAGTTTTTCGAACGGGTGGTGAAATTCGCCAAGGAAAACGACGTGATGATAATCCACGATCTCGCCTACACCGATATCGTGTTCGACGGCTACAAAACCCCCAGCTTCCTCGCCACACCCGGCGCCAAAGAAGTGGGAGTCGAGATTTTCACCCTCTCCAAGAGCTACAACATGCCCGGCTGGCGGGTGGGCTTCGTCTGCGGCAACAAGGAGATGGTGCAGGCGCTGACCTATCTCAAGGGCTATCTCGATTACGGCATGTTCCAGCCGATACAGATCGCCAGCATCATCGCCCTCAACAAAGGGGACAACGCGGCGAAGGAAATCGCCGCCATGTATCAGGAGCGGCGCGACGTGCTGTGCGACGGCCTCAACCGGATCGGGTGGCATGTGGAAAAACCGAAAGCCACCATGTTCGTCTGGGCCAGGATACCGGAAAAATTCCGCGCGATGGGCTCCCTCGAATTCGGCAAGCTGCTGTTGAAAGACGCGAAGGTGGCGGTGACCCCCGGCATCGGCTTCGGCCTGGAGGGGGACGAATACGTCCGTTTCGCGCTGGTGGAAAACGAACACCGGACCCGGCAGGCGATTCGCGGCATCAAAGGGGCGCTTTCATGAAAACCATCGGCGTCGGCCTGCTTGGCTGCGGCGTGGTCGGCTCGGCCGTGGCGCGGCTCGTGCGGGAAAACGCCGATGCCATCGCCGCCCGCTGCGGCGCGCGGTTTGAGATACGCAAAATAGCGGTGAAAAACCGGCGCAAGAAACACCCCGGCATCAACCCAAAACTTTTCGCCTCCGTCGACGATGTGGCCTCATCACCGGA
>JAHFEK010000012.1:0-54568 GCA_023248495.1 Nitrospinales bacterium | reverse complement strand
ATCAAGAAAGCCATCGCCAGCAAAAAACATGTCGTCACCGCCAACAAGCTGCTGCTGGCAAAGCGGGGCGAGGAGATTTTTTCCGATGCCATCGCCGCCGGGGTTGAGATCGGTTTCGAAGGGGCCGTGGCCGGCGCCGTACCGGTGATCCGCACGCTGAAAGAGGCGGTCGCCAGCGGCACGGTGCGCTCCGTCCAGGGCATCATCAACGGCACCAGCAACTACATCCTCACCAGCATGAAGGATGGCACGGTCAGCTTCGCCGATGCGCTGGCCGTTGCCCAAAAGCTGGGTTATGCCGAGGCCGATCCCGCGTTCGACGTGGAGGGCACCGACGCCGCCCACAAAGTGGCCATCTTGGCGAGCCTCGCGTTCGGGTCGCCGGTCGATTTTTCAAAAGTCCACATTGAAGGCATTACCCGGCTTGCGCCGGAGGATTTTGAATTCGCCCGCCAGTTTGGCCGGGTGATAAAACTTCTGGCCATCGCGCGCAAGGAAAATGAAAACCTTGACGTGCGGGTGCATCCCGTCATGGTCGCCGCCGCCCGGCCCATCGCCGCCGTCAACGGCGTCACCAACGCCGTGGAGATCGACGTGAGCGACGCGGGACGGCTGATGCTGATCGGGCCCGGCGCGGGGGGCAACGCCACCGCCAGCGCCGTCATCGCCAACATGGCGGACATCGCGCGCGACATGATTTTAGGGGCCGTCGGCCGGATAAGCCCGTTCGGCTTTATGGACCGCGCCCGCAAGAAACTGCCGATGATGCCCATCGGCGAAGTCACCGGGGGTTATTACCTCCGGTTTACGGTGGAGGATCAGCCGGGAGTATTGGCCGCCATGGCCGGGATTTTGGGGGATAATGGAATCAGCATCGATTCGGTGATCCAAAAGGGCCGCTCAGGCGGCGTGGTGCCGCTGGTGATTCTTACCCATCACGCGAGGGAGCGCGCCGTACGGACCGCCGTGGAAAAGATAAACAAACTGCGCAGCACCAGAAACAAGGCGATGATTATCCGCCTCGACGACGGAGAATAGGCATCATGGGAATCAAACGGATCATCCTGCTCGGCGACGGTATGCCGGATCAGCCGATAGAGGCACTGGGCGGCAAAACCCCGTTGCAGGCGGCTCACACCCCCAACATGGACCGGATGGCGAGGGAAGGAACCGTCGGCTGGGTGAAAACCACGCCGGACGGCTATTCTCCCGGAAGCGACGTGACCAACATGGGCATCCTCGGGTACGACCCGAAAAAATACTTCACCGGCCGCGCCCCGCTGGAAGCGGCGGCGATGGGCATCAACCTTGGGCCCAACGATGTGGCATACCGCTGCAACCTCGTTACGCTGGAACCAACCATCGAAGGGGTCATCATGGCCGATTTTTCGGCGGGCCACATCGAGACCGATATCGCGGGGCGGCTGATTCGCGATCTCGATGCCTTCTTCGGCAAAGATTCCGACGTCCGCTTCCATCCCGGCGTGAGCTACCGCCACCTGATGGTCTGGAAAAACGGCAGCGAGGATGTGCCGTGCACCCCGCCGCATGACATCAGCGGCAAGAACATTAAAGAATACCTGCCGCAGGGAGCCAAAGGGCAAAAGCTGCGCCACATCATCAGCGAGGCGCAGATTTTCCTCAAAAACCACAAACTGAACAAAGAGCGCGCCCTGGCAAAAAAACCGGCGGCGAACTCCATCTGGCTCTGGGGACAGGGAAAAGCCCCCACCATGCCGAAGCTCAAGGATTTCCGCGGCCTGACCGGCAGCATGATCTCCGCCGTGGATTTAATGAAGGGAATCGGCACGCTGGCGGGAATGGAGGTCATCAGCGTTCCCGGCGCCACCGGCTACATCGATACCAACTATGCCGGAAAAGCGCGGGCCGCCATCGACGCGCTGAAGGTGAAGGATCTCGTCTACATCCACCTGGAGGCGCCGGACGAATCCAGCCACGCCGGGTCGCTGGAAAACAAACTCAAGGCGATAGAGGATTTCGACGCCAAAATCGTCGGCCCGCTGCTCGACGCCATTAAAAAACTGAACGGACGGGCGATGGTGCTATCCGACCACCCCTGCCCCCTTGCCACCATGACGCACTCGCGCGGGGAAGTGCCGTTCGCCATGTGGCCCGCCATCGGCGAAGGCGGTGGAGCGGAGGTATACGATGAAACCATTATCGGCAGGAACGGCGGCCTCTATTTTGACGAAGCGCCGAAACTATTCGAGCGGTTTATAAAAAATTAAGCTCCTGGAGGCGGCAATGCCGATTGATCAAGGTCTTGTCGTGCTGAAAAAAAGTGGCCTTATCTGTCCGTTTGTGACGACACCGGAACAATACGCCGTGGCTACTCCGCCGGAAATTCCCTTTTTTTGCTGGTTCAAGGCGGAGAACATCGTGGGGGAGGGCCGGGTGGCCGATCCGCTGTTCGCGGAATGCGGTTTCACCACCGACTTCGAATCCTGCCCCATTTACCAGACCAACATCCCCCCGCTCTAAACCTCCTTTAACCGCCGGATCATGGTAGGATGATTTTTGACATAGTTCAAAGACACTAGAGGGATGTTGGAGAGCTTTCCATCAAGCACCGGGGAGAGGTCAGCGTGCGTTTTTTTTTCAGGCTTGCCGTCCTTGCCACCATGACATGCACCACCGCCGCGTTCGCCGCTGAAGAGCCAATCGTACTGCAAGCGGCCCGGCAAAAGGTATTAGTGGATGCCCAGGCGGCGTGGCTGAAAGATCCGGATAAAACCCTCACCATCGACGGGGCATACGCCAAACGGACGGAATTCAATAAATCCCAAAACGGCACACTCAACTTCGGCCTTTCCACCGCCGCCTTCTGGCTTCGGTTTGAGGTGGAAAACCCCTCGCCGCTTCCCCGCCAATGGGTGTACGAGGCAAGCGATACGGTCATGGACTACGTCGACATCTATGTGCGCCGTCCTGATGGCGGATGGGAGCACAAACGCGCGGGCGACCGCGTTCTTCCGGAGGCAAAGGAACTCGATCCCCGCAAGCCGTCATTTCTCTTCACCGCTCCTCCGCGCGCGCGGCAAGATGTTTTCGTTCAATACCGCATTGAGCCCGTGGGAGCGCTCAACCTTACCGCGCATCTTCTTTCACCGGACCGGTACGACCGTGACAATCGGACGGAACTGTATTTTTACGGGTTTTTTTATGGCGCCCTCGCGATTATGTTTCTATACAACTTATTCATTTGGCTGGCGGTGCGCGACATCAGCTATTTCTACTATGTGGCGTATCAACTGATGGTGGGGCTCTTTTGGCTTGGGATGAACGGTTTTGGCATTACCTACCTTTGGCCGGAGTATCAAGAATTGGGGCGTCACATCACCGTTCCCCTGGTTGGTATGTCGCTGGTAACGGCGAACCTTTTTATGCAAAGCTTTCTCCGCACAAGCGAGCGCCATCCCCGCTTTCACCTTTTTTCCCACCTGCTCCATGCGCTGGGGGCCGCAAATATCCTGCTCTGGGCGCTTGGTCTGCCGCTTTACGCCATTCCGCTCGCATACTTTTCCACATTTACGGTGCTCGTCTTTCTGGTTGGCGGCCTGATATCGATGCGCAGCGGTTATAGTCCCGCCCGGTATTACACCCTCGCGTGGACCATGTTCATCGGGGGAACCTGCGTCTTCGCCTTCAAAGATATTGGCATGTTGCCCTATAACGCGTTCACCAACTGGTCGGCGCAAGGGGGCGGTCTGCTGGAGATGACGCTCCTTTCGTTTGCCCTGGCCGACCGGATTAAAACCCTCAATGATGAAAAAACGGTTGCCCAGCGGGAGACACAGGAAGCGCTTGCCCGCGCCAAAATCGAGCTTGAACGGGAAGTGGCCGAACGCACCAATGAGCTGCGGCAGCAAAAGGAGCGCGCCGAACAGGCGACGGTGCTGAAAGATAATTATGTGACTCTGGTCTCTCACGACCTTCGCTCGCCGCTCGCCTCTTTGCTCAGCATGGTGCGCTTTCTCAATATGGAGATTGGCAAACCATCGCTGACGGAAACCGTGCCGATGCTTTTGGGCAAGGCGCAGCTTAGCCTGGAGGCAATGCTCCACATGATCGATCAATTACTCGATATAAGCCGGCTGCAAAGCGGCGGCCACGAATTACGCCTGCGGTATGTGGCTGTGCGCGAGCTGGCGGACGCGAAGATCAGCCTTTTGGCCCAAATGGCGGCGGACAAGAATATTGCGATACGCAACGACCTTCCCGCCGATATGCGCATTGTCGGCGATCTTCATCTTGTCGGGGAAGTTATCGCCAACATTCTTTCCAACGCGGTTAAATTCACGCCGCAGGGGGGACATGTGCGCGTGTTCGCGCCGCCGGAGAGGACGGCGGTCATCGCGATCGAGGATGACGGGGTCGGCATCGATGCCGCGATGATGCCGCGTCTCTTCACGCACGAACTCAAGACAACGTCATTGGGCACCGCCGGGGAAAAAGGGAGCGGCCTCGGCCTCCCGTATTGCCTGGACATCATGCGGGTGCATGGAGGAAACATCGCCATGGAGCAAAAAACATCCGGCGGGACGGTTTTTACCCTCGGCTTTCCGTGGCCAAAACGCACCGTAATGATCGTGGATGACCAAGAAGTGTACCGACGGATCGTGCGCCATATCCTTGCCCGCTTTAACGGCATAAGCGTCGTGGAAGCCGTGGATGGCGGAGATGCGCTGAAACAGATGGGCGGCACTCCACCCGACCTGATCATCACCGACCTGCAAATGCCGAATATGAACGGCATGGAATTGCTGGCGGCACTGCGCGAAATAGCCAACTGCCGAAATGTGCCGGTGGTTTTAATGAGCGCCCACCTTTCTTCCGAGGACGGATTCGATGCCGCAAGCCGGGAAAAGGCGGAAAGCATGGGTGTCGCCGGATTTATCCCCAAGCCGGTCATCGAATCTGACTTCATCGCCAGCATCAGAAAGATCCTGCCGGTTCCTGAATAACGCGCCGCTAATCAGGCCGATGGGTTTACACCGCGCGCCGGGTGCCCCAGAGGGTGCGGTGAAGCTGGAGGTTGAGCCGGAGCGGCAGACCGCTTTCCAGAATCCATCGCGCCGCGTCCGCTTCCGGCACCATGCCGGCGGCGGGAGAGATGTTCACCACATGGTTATCAGCAAGACCGTGTTTCTTCACCTGACGCACCGCCCACTCGAAATCGGCATGGGAGGTGATGACGAATTTTATCTCGTCTTTTTCGCCGAGATGCTTGAGGTTGTCCCACCAAAAGCTTTTCCCCGCGCCGCTGCCAGGCGTTTTAATGTCGACAATTTTTATGACGCCATACGGCAACGCGGAGATATCGAACGATCCGTTGGTCTCCACCATGACGGTGAAATCGAGATCCAGCAGGCGGCGGGCCAGCGCGGCGGTTCCGGGCTGGGCCATCGGCTCGCCGCCGGTGATTTCCACCAGACGGCAACCGAACGCTTTCACTCTCTCAACGATTTCGTCGATAGGGACGTCTTTTCCTTCCTGATACGCATAGGTGGTATCGCAGTAGCCGCAGCGAAGATTGCAGCCGGTGAGCCGCACCAACACGCACGGCAACCCTTGGCGGGACGATTCCCCTTGCAGTGAAAAAAATATTTCATTCAGGATGATACGGCCGTTAGGTGCCATTGCCGTTAGCCTATCACAGGAAATGCGGGGAAGGGAGAAATGGCTTACTCCGTTTCGTGCGCCGGTTGGGCGTGGCCTGATTTCCGCTTTTTGACGCCCTCATCATTTCCTTCCAGATGCTTTTTGAATTCGGCATTTTCGAAATAGCGGATGCTGTTGGCGGCCGCCCGCTGTTCCGCGTCTTTTTTGCTCCGCCCGTCGGCGCCGCCAAGCTTCCGCTCTTTGGCCCAGACCTCGATCTCAAACCGGCGTGAGTGCGAGGGCCCCTTTTCCCCCACCACGCGGTAATGCGGATCGGTGGCGAGATAGGTCTGGCAATATTTCTGCAAAATCCCCTTGTAGTTGCTCGATTCGCGCTCCGGCGGGTGGATGATGATGTCTTCCTTCGCGTGGCGCAGCAGGTACGCCTTGGCCTTTAAAAAACCGCCATCGAGGAAAATGGCTCCCAGCACCGCTTCGAACACGTTGGCTAAAATCGAGGCCTTGCGCCGGCCACCGGTGCGGGCTTCGCCCGCGCCGAACAGTATGTATTTACCCAAATCGAGACGCTTGGCGCAGCCAACCAGCTGTTTTTCCGAAACGACGTGGCTTTTGATGTCGGAAAGCCCCCCCTCGTTGTAATGCGGGAACTCCTCGTAGATATGCTCGCACACGATGAGCCCCAGCACCGAGTCGCCCAGAAACTCCATCCGCTCGTAGTGCTCATGATCCTTGATTTGGTTTTCATGGAGATACGAAGGGTGGCAGAGCGCGGTGTTGAGCAGATTAATATCCTTGAACCGGTAACCGATCCGGCGCTCGAACTCGCGCAGGATTTTCTGCCGTTCCGCGTCTTTGTTTTTAAGTTTTTTGCGGCTAAAAAACAACATCGCGCTTATATTTTACGCATGACAAGCGTTGCGTTGGTTCCGCCGAACCCAAACGAGTTTTTGAGCGCCGCCCGGATTTCCCGCTTTTCGGCGCGATTCGGCACGCAATACAAGTCGCATTCGGGATCCTGATTTTCAAGATTGATGGTGGGGGGCAACATGCCTTCTTCGAGGGCTTTCGCGGTGAAGACCGATTCAATCCCCCCCGCCGCTCCCAGCAGATGGCCAGTCATTGATTTCGTGCTGGATACCGCCAGTTTGTAGGCGTGCGCGCCAAATACCGCCTTGATCGCCTTGGTCTCGATGGCGTCCGCCATGGTGGAGGTGGCATGGGCGTTGATGTAGCCGATATCCTCCGGTTTCATCTTCGCGTCTTCCAGCGCTTTTTTCATGCAGCGTTGCGCCCCTTCCCCTTCGGGTGGCGGACTGGTCATATGAAACGCATCGCCGGTCATGGCGTAGCCAACGACTTCGCAGTATATCTTCGCGCCGCGCGCCTTGGCGTGCTCGTACTCTTCCAAAATAAGGATGCCGGCCCCTTCCCCCAGCACAAAGCCGTCGCGATCCTTGTCGAACGGGCGGCAGGCGTGCGCGGGATCGTCGTTGCGGGTGGAAAGCGCCCGCGCGGCCGCAAAACCGGCCACCGCCGTTGCGCAGATGCACGATTCGGCGCCGCCCGCGATCATGGCATCGGCCTCGCCCCGCTGGATAACGCGGAAGCTGTCGCCGATGGCGTGTACGCCGGTGGCGCAGGCGGTGCTGGTGCAACTGTTGGGCCCCCTGCCGCCGGTCATGATGGAAATGTTGCCGCTGGCCATATTAGTGATAACCATCGGGATGAAGAACGGCGTCACGCGGCGCGGCCCCTTCTCCAAAAGCACCTTGTGGTATTCCTCGATGGCCGGCAGGCCGCCCACCCCCGACCCGACAATCACGCCTATGCGTTCGGCGTTAGCCTCGTTGATTGCCAGCTTTGCGTCTTCCAACGCCATGAACGCCGCGGATACGGCATACTGGATAAAGAGATCCATCTTCTTGATCTCTTTTTTGGGTATCCAGGGGAGCGGATCGAAATTCCGCACTTCCGCGGCAAAGGTCACGGGGAACCCCGTGGCGTCAAACCGGGTAATCGGCGCGATGCCATTTTTACCGGCTTTGATCCCTTCCCACGATTCGGCGGCGGAATTCCCCAGCGGGGAGACCATCCCCACCCCGGTAACGACGACTCTTCTGGTCATGAAAGATCAGGACTTCTTTGACTTGATATAGTCGACGGCGTCTTTCACTTTCTGGATTTTTTCCGCATCGTTATCCGGAATTTCGATGTCAAACGCCTCTTCAAACGCCATAACCAGCTCGGCGGTGTCGAGCGAGTCGGCGCCGAGATCCTCGATGAACGAAGCGTCCGAAGTAACCTCTTCGGCGTCCACGTCCAACTGTTCGGCGATTATTTCCTTAACTTTCTCTTCAATGTTCATGCTTGTAAATCCTCCTTAATAAAAAGCGGGTGTATTCTATCATTTTGTGTGACTTTTAAAAGCGGCTTTTTACAATATGGAACAATTTGCCCGCCGCCGCAAGGGGGAATATTTCCCGCCCCTTGTGCTACACTGCGCAAAATGCCACAAAGCGCCTCCGATCGGCTGGTTCTGTTTTTCGCCACCGGGTTTTATTCCGGCTACAGTTCCGTTGCCCCTGGCACCGCAGGATCGGCGGTGGGGGTGGCGGCCTATTTCCTTTTGCGCCCGCTTGGCTGGCCCGCCTATGCCGCGGTGACGCTGGCGGTGACGCTGGCGGGAATATGGATTTCCGGCCGGGCGGAAACGCTATTCGGCCAAAAAGACAGCAAACATATCGTGATAGACGAAATCGCGGGGCAACTTATCGCCCTATTTATGGCGCCTCCGGCCTGGTGGGCGATACTTGCCGGATTCGGGCTTTTCAGGCTGTTCGACATAACCAAATTCTGGCCGATATCGACCTTTGAAAAGCTCAAAGGGGGAGCCGGGGTCATGCTGGATGACGTGGCAGCCGGCCTGCTGGCATTGGCGGTGCTGCAAATTATTCTCATGGTCATCTGATTTTTACGGAAAAGGGGCGGCCCGGCCCCTTATAATCGGACAATACCTTTGGGGAGAACATAGCGTGTTTAAAGAACGTCTTTATGGGGTCATCATCGCCGGTGGACGGGGAACACGGTTTTGGCCGCTGTCACGCAAAGCCCGGCCCAAGCACCTGCTTAATTTTCTAGGGGATACTTCCCTTCTGCGGCAAACCGCCGAACGCGTGCTGCCGTTGACCACCACCGGGCGGCTATTCGTGGTGACCGCTGAAAGTCATGCCGGTGAAGTGCGGGAAGTCCTTTCGGACATCCCGCCGCAAAATATCCTCGTCGAACCGGTCGGCAAAAACACCGCCCCCGCCATCGCCCTGGCCGCCGCCCACATTATTGACAAAGATCCGAACGGTATCATGGTGGTGCTCCCTTCCGACCACATCATCGCGCCGCGCGATAAGTTCCTGGCCGATCTTGAAGAGGGCGCGCGGCTGGCGGATGCCCGGCGGGTACTCGCCATTTTCGGCATCCGTCCCACCCGTCCCGAAACCGGCTTCGGCTATATCGAGGTGGGCCAAAAGCTGGATGGGCGCGCCTACGGCGTCGCCTCCTTTAAGGAAAAACCGAACCTCAAAAAGGCCAAGGATTACCTCGGCACCGGCCGCTATCTTTGGAACAGCGGCATGTTCATTTTCCGCGCCGACGTATATGTGGAAAAAATGCGCCGCCACCTGCCGAACCTTTTCACCGCCTGGGAACGCTATGCCAAAGGGAACAAGGGTCCGGAAGACCTTAACGAATATTATGCCGTCGCCGAGGCGGTCTCCATCGACCACGGCATCATGGAAAAACTCGCGGGGGAAACGGCCATTATCGCCGCCGGTTTCAATTGGAGCGACATCGGCAGTTGGGACGCCACCGACGAGCTCTGGACGGCCGACGAAAAAGAAAACCGCGCGCGCGGCTGCGATATCGTCGCGATTGCCGCCGAGGGCAACACGGTGGTGTCCAAAAAACTGGTGGCTCTTTTAGGCGTGGAAAACCTCATTATCGTCGAGACCGACGATGCCATCCTTATCACCAAAAAGGAAAAAGCGCAGGAGATTAAGAACCTCGTGGAAGAGATGGAACGCCGCGGTCTCCACAGCTATCTGTGATATCGCGGCGCGCTACAACGTCAGCCCGGCCCTGCGGATAATCTGCTTGGCGCTGATTTTCACCACCGCAAGCTCGGAAAGATTGTGCATCAGCCTTTGCAGCGCTTTTTGCGGATCGCCGTTAATATCCGTAATGCGCATATCGGCATCGAGGTTGATGCCGGATATTTTGAAGGCCACCGAGAGCCGTTCCCTTTCATTGGTAACTTTCAGGGCCGTCGCCAGTATTTCTTCGATCACCGCCCTGAATTTCATTGCCCGCCGCTCCCCTCAGTCCAGTGAAATGCCATGCTTGGCGGCCAACGCGTCCACTTCTCCGCCGACGTGCAATCCGTGGGCGGCTTCAATATAGGTGGCAATAAGTTCCCGCGGGATGATACAGCCGTGCTGCGGACAAATCATTTCAATGCCGGGGCCGGCCGCCAGTTGTTCCAACCTTTTGAGGGCGTACTCCAGCGCGCGCTTCGAGCCGAGGTACTGCCCCAGAAACGACGTGAGCTGGATGGGATAATCCGGCCCCGCAAAAAGATCCGCCGCGCCGGTAAACCCGCCGAAAGCATCGGACGAAAAAACTATTTTCGTCTTGAGGTCGTAAGTCACCATCGAGCCGATGAAATGACAGTAGGGGGTCATGATGAACCGCAAAACGCGGCCGTTGCCGAAGGTGAGCGCATCCCCATCGTCCAGAGGGTGCAACCTCGCCTTGAAATCATAGTGTTGCACCAGCACCTTCGCCTCCAGAGGGGCGTGAACCTGAACGTCGGACGCGCAATACGGCTCTATCAGCGGAATGGCGGCGCAAAGATCGGGGTCTTGGTGCTGGACGATGATATGTTTGATTTTGCGCATATCGGCCGCCTTGCGTATTTTCGCCAACACCACCTCGAAAAACTCGGGCTTGGCCGAGCCGGGATCGATAACCACCGCCTCATCGCCGTCCACGATAAGATACGGGATGTTGTTGAAGCTGTTCGGCTTGTCCTGCACCCCCAGATGAAACACCCCCGGCGCAATCTCCACCGGGTCGCTCGAATTATAACTTACCGCCACGCTGACATCCTCCATCGTCAAACCGCATTTACACCCCGGGACGCGAAAGAAAAAATCAGGGAAGAAGCCGTTCGATCTCTGCTTTGAGGGCGTTCGGTTTGAACGGCTTGTTCAAATAGGCATCGGCCCCCAGCTTCATGGCCCGCTCCCGATCCTCGTCCTTCCCTTCGGTGGTAAGCATAATCACGGGTATCCGCTTATGCTTCTCGTCCGCTTTCACTGTCTTGAGGAATTCCAGGCCGTTCATGTTCGGCATATTCACGTCGCAGATCATCAAGTGAACATCGTTTTTGGCCAGCGCATCAAGCGCCTCCAGCCCGTCGGCCGCCTGTATCTCGTTCCCAAAATGGGCGATTTTTTTCAACGCGAAGCTCACCATCGTGCGAAAGGTGGGCGAATCGTCGATTATTAGCACCGTCTTCGTTGTATTCATGGCCCGCCTATTATACATAATACCGATTGCCGTCCCATAACCGCCTTACAGTTCTTCAATTATCGCTCCCGCCATATTCTCCAGCCCCTCAATCCGATCGATCAGCCCTTCATCAATGGCCGATTTCGGCATCCCATAGACCGCGCAGCTTTCCTCCGACTGCGCCAGGGCGAACGTGCCCTGTTTTTTCAGAATTTTCAGCCCTTCGGTGCCGTCGGTTCCCATGCCGGTCATCACCACCGGCAATGTCCTCTTGCCAAAGAAGCGGGACGCCGATTCGAAAAGCACGTTGACGCTGGGAAAATAATTTTCCGCCTCCGGGCGGTGGGTGATATGGGCTATCTTCTTGCCGTATTTCTCGTTAAATACGAGGTGCATCCCGGATTTGGCTAACAACACCCTCCCCGGTGAAATAATATCCCCTTCCTCGGCTTCCTTCACTTCGATGGCGCTCACCTTGTTTATCCGCTCGGCCATAGACTTGGTAAAACCGGGGGGCATATGCTGGGCAACCACCACCGCCACGGGTAAATTAGCCGGTAACGCCGGAATAATCCGCTGTAAGGCCGCCGGACCGCCGGTGGATATGCCAATGCAGACCACCTCCACCCCCCGTTTCCCGGTTGTGGGCCCCAGCCGCAAGGGGGTAAGCAACGGAGAAGGCCCCACCCGCCCCTTGAGCCGGGCGGGGGCGATACGCGCGGCCACCAGAATTTTTTCCATGAGATCCCGTTGCAGACGGCCGATATCCATCCCCGCCAGCGATGAGGGCTTGGTGATAAAATCGATCGCCCCCTCGTCCAGAGCGGTGAGGGTTATCTCGGCCCCCTCGGTGGTAAGCGAGCTCACCATCACGCAGGGAATGGGCCGGGGCCAGGCCATGATCGCCTTCAGCGTCTCCAGCCCGCCCATCATCGGCATTTCAATATCAAGAGTGATCACGTCGGGATTCAACACCCGCGCCTTTTCCAGCGCCTCCACGCCGTTGCGCGCATGCCCCACCACTTCAATGGCCGGCGACGGCTCCAGCGTGCGGCTGATCGCCATCCGCATGAACGGCGAATCGTCCACCACCAACACCCGGATTCGCGCAATGCCGGTCATATCAATCCGCCTCTTCCGCCGGGCGCTGGTATACCAGCACGTTGCCCATCGGCGCCATCTTGTACAGGGTGGTCACCTTAAAAAGCGATTCGCTTTGGCCGATCACGAGGTAACCGGAGGGACGCAACGAGCCGTACAAATGTTCGCTCACCTGTTTTTTTCCTTCGGTGTCGAAATAGATCAGCACATTACGGCACAATATGACATCCATGTTGCGCATGAGCTTTATCTGCGCCGGGTTATACAGATTCAACAGCGAAAAATGGACCATCTGGCGGATCCCGGGATCCAGCTCCCACACCCCCGGCTCCTTCAAGGAGAAATATTTGTTCTGGATCGCCCCGTCGACGCCGCGGAACGCGTTCGCGGTATACAGCCCCAAGCGCGCGGTCTGAATGGCCTCGGCGTTGATGTCGGTGCCGTACAGTTCCACGCGCCAGCCGCCGTCCGTGAACAGGCCGGATTCCCTGATCAGAATCGCGATGCTGTACGGCTCGGCCCCGTTTGAACAGGCCGCGCTCCAAATGCGAATCGTCTTTTCTTGCCGGTTTTTTTCCCTGAGAAGGGGAAGCAACTCGTCTTTGAAAAGCGCCATCTGCGGCGCTTCGCGGAAAAAATAGGTTTCGTTCACCGTGATGAGGTTGATGAGTTCGCGCATCTCGTCGCCGCGTTTCGGGTCAAAGCGGATGAAATGTTAATATTCGCGCGCGCTTTGCAGCATGTTGGCGTCGATCCGCTTTTTCACCCGCCGGTGAAACAGGTGTTCCTGGGGGCCGCTGAATACAAGGCCGGCGTAATCCCTGATATATCCCGTCAGGAGGGCTAATTCCTCTTCGGATATCTGGAATGCCAACGCCGCTTCCCCCGTTCTTCCGTTATCGCCGTTTAGAAGCTGCCGATGGCGTTTTCGACGCTGTCGTGGATTTCAAACTGCGGCATCAGCCCGGTGATTTCGAATGGCACCTTCACTTCGGGGCGCAGTGCCGCCAGCTTCAGGTGCCCTCCCCGTTCGCGGATACTCTTAAGGATGGTGACCATTGCCCCCACCCCGTAGCTGGAGATGAATGCGACCTGCCGCATATCAATCACCATGTTAATGTAATTATCGGCGGTCAATTCACCCATCAATGCCAGCACGGCGGGAGTTGAATGCACGTCCAGCTTGCCGTCCAGCCGCAGTAATTTTACGTTTCCAAAAGTCTCCTGCACTATCTTCATGCGGCATTCCTCCGAATCATTGAAAAGTTTTCGCGATTTCCCGCAGCCAAAAATCGTCATCGTTTTCGCACCGTTGCCGCGCCAGCGCCGCCGCGCCGCCATCCTTGCGCCCCGATAACGCCAGCGCCGCCGCGCGCCGTACCGTCGGGTACGTATCCGCCAGCATCGGAACAAGCTCCGGCGCGGGCGAAACGGCGGCGGCGGAACAAGCCAACCGGCGCGCCGTTGGAGAAACAAAATCACCGGGGCGGATGGCATGGCCGCTGCGCTCCGCGATGCGCCACACCGCGTCAAACGCTTCGTACTGGCATGCGTCATCCCCCAAAAAGCCGAGAACCAATCCCGCCTCCGCGGCGCTCCCGATACGGCCCAACGCGCGAATCGCGGCGCGCAACAAGAGGCCGCGGTTCATGTCGTGCTTCAATCCCTGAATAAAACGGGCCACCGCCGCCGAGCAACGGGGTGACGGTATCTCGGCCAACACGCGGATAACCGCGTCTTGCACAATCCAACTCGGGTGCTCAAGACGCGGAAGCAGACGGGCAACCGCCGATTCACCGCCAACGGCGCCGATGGCCATCGCCGCCTCCGCCGCCACTTCAGGGGCGGGATCGTCCAATTGCTCCTCAAGCCGCGGCAACGCCTCCGCGCCGCCGCACCCCCTCAACGCAATGCAAAGAAATATTTTCTGCTCCGGGTTCTTCTCGGCCGCCAACAGCGTCACCAATTGCGGTTCGGCCCGCTTCAACCGGCACCGGCCCACGGCGCGGATCACATGGTCGCGCACGGCGGGATCGGTTTCCTTCAACATGTCCAGCAGCAGGGCATGAACGCCGGGCTGGTTGATCCGGGCGAACGCCAACGCCCCCTCGATACGCACCATAGGATCCTCGTCCAGGGTAAGGCGTCCCAGCGCCTCCAGACATTCCCGCCGCTGCAACACCTCGCGGTGGGCAACCCCCACATACCCCAACGACTGCGTGGCGGCGGCGCGCACCGCGGCGGCGCGGTCCGCCAACCCATGTATCAAATGATCCACCGTTTGTTGCGAGGAAAGAAACCCGAGAATCCGGTATCCGCCGCGGCGAATTTGGCTATCTTCCGATTTCAATAAATCGAACACCCGGCGCACAACCGCGGGCGTTTTTTTCAGCAGCGATACCCCCCCCACCGCGGCGTTGCGCACGCTCTCATCGGAAGCGGCAAGAAACGGCCTCATCAGATCGAATAGCGCATCGTCCCCCAACATGCCGAGACATTTGAGCGCGTCGCAAACCACCTCCGTTTCCGGCGATTCCAGAAACGGCGTGACTGCCTTGGCATCCCCGGCGCCTCCCAGCACGCCCAATAGACGCAAAAGCTGGTTCACATTCGGCGCGTCGTGCCGCGCCAGCGCAAGGCGTATGGCCGGCAGCGCACTCTCACCCTGCCGCGCAATAATGTCGCGCACTTCCTCTTCCAGCGTTTCATCCCCCAACAGGGGGAACAACCGTTCAACCGGCACATTCGCCTTGATCAGCCGCAGCATCAACAGGGCTGCGGAAACTTCCTGCCCATTGCCGCCCTGCAGCATCCCGATGAGCGTATCCATGATGTGCCCGGCGTCGAGGTTTTTTATCACCCCGGTGGCGCGGTCATGGAAGAAACTTTGCCGCTCCACCTTGGAAAAATATTCTGTTTTCTTCTCGATGCTGGCGATTGCCGCAATGCACGCGCGAAGCGCGGCGGGATCCCGCGTTATTTCAAGCAACGCCGCCAGCGGCAACAGCCCGGCCATATCGCCGATCTGTCCAAGGGCAACCATGGCTGGAAGCGATAGCACTTCGTCTTCAAGCAACGCGATCAGCGCGGGGCAAGCCCGCTCGTCGCCGATGAGCCCGAGCGCCGTGATATAAGGAAACCGGCCCCAAACATCCTCCCGCCCCATCGCCGCCAACAGCGGCATGGTGGCATCATGCCCCCCTAGGCGGCCCAGCCCTTCCGCGCAGGCGTAGCGGACATTTTCGTCGGCGTCCGCAAGCCCCGCGACGAGGCCCGGCACCGCTTCGCGCGTCCTCAGCCGCCCCAATGTGTTGGCGCTGAAAATGCGCACATCCTCCGCCGGATCGCTGGCAAGCAGAAGGGTGAGCGGCGCGGCGACATCCTCCCGCATTTCGTTCAACACCGCCATGGCCGTGTTGCGCACGCCGGGATCTTCATCGCGCAGGCATACCAGCAGGGCGCCGATGGTGGAGCGGTCGCGGATTTTAAGGAGCGCCTCCACGACGGTGTTGCGCACCTGCCAGTAATCGTCCCCCAGCATCCGGAGCAGCGGCTTCACGGCGCGGGGATCGCCGAACTCGCCCAGCAGTTCGGCGCTCTGGCGGCGGGTGGAAAAATCCGGGGCCTTCAAGCGGCCTATGTGGAATTCAATCTCCTCCACTCGTTCGCGGCCTCCCTGTTTATTTCCGTTGAAAAGATCGCTTCTTTCCCTGACTGCGTATTATACCCATAAGCATGCCGCGCGAGGGGACTGGAAAAAAAAACGCAAAAAGGCTCTAATAGGAAGCGGAGGATTACGCGGCCCGGCTTCCGCGGCGTATGCGCGATGACGCGGACCGGGATTCTGTTTTTTTAACCATCACGATGGAGCAGACAATGGAAAACCGTTACCGGATTATGGCGCGCGTTCCCCGGGGCCAGGGAGAAATACCCGAAGTGGTGAGGGCAAAAACCGCGCCGAATAAAGTTCACTTCGCCAACGACCCCGGCGTCGAGTGGTACAAAGACAACGTCCCCTGCCGCCGGGCCTGCCCGGCCGAAACCCGCATACCGGAATACATCGATGCGGCGGCGCGTGGCGATTATGACAAAGCCTACGCGATCAATCTGGCCGACAACGTTCTGCCGCACGTCCTCGGGCGTGTCTGCTCCCACCCCTGCGAAAGCGCCTGCCGCCACGGCTTTCCCGGCATGGGAGACGCCGTCTCCATCTGCTGGCTGAAACGCGGCGGCGCCGACTATAAAAAACAGGCGCCAAAATTGACGCCCGCCGCCGCCACCGGGAAAAAAATCGCCGTCACCGGCAGCGGCCCGGCGGGACTGGCGCTGGCGATGGATCTCACGCTCTGGGGACACAAGGTAACCATCTATGAAGGAATGCCCCAGGCGGGCGGCATGCTTCGCTACGGCATCCCCCGCTTCCGGCTGCCGGAGGCGGAATTGAACGAGGAGATCGACCGGATCGGCGACTTGGGCGTGACCATCAAAACCGGCCGCTGGGTGGGCAAGGATCCCACACTGGAAGGACTGCGCAAGGACTACGACGCGGTGGTGATGGCCGCCGGGAGCATGGTGCCGGCAAAACTGAACGTGCCGGGGGACGACGCCCTTGGCATCGCGTATGGTCTCGATTTCATGGCGCGGGCCAACAGCGGCGCGCTCAAAGCGGTCGAGGGCCACGTGGTGATTCTGGGCGGCGGCTACACGGCGATGGACTGCTCGCGCACGGCGCTGCGGTTGGGGGCTTCCAAGGTGACCGTGGTCTACCGGCGCTCGCGCAACGAATTAAAAGTGGACGAGCGCGAGATGCGCGAGACCTCCATGGAAGGGGTCGACTTCCAATATCTGATGTCCCCCATTGAAGTGATAAAAAACTTGGCCGGCAAAGTGGCAGGCATTGTTTTCAACCGGATGCGGCTCACCGAACCCGGCCCCGACGGCCGCCGCCAGATCGTGGCGGTGCCGAACTCCGTCGTCTCGATGAAATGCGGCATGGTCATCGCCGCCATCAGCCAAAGCCCGGATATGACGGTGCCCGGCCCCGGCTTCACCGTGAACCGCGAAAACTTCACCACCAGCCTGCCGAAGGTCTACGCCGCCGGCGACTACGTCAGCGGTCCGCGCGACATCATCTCCGCCATCGGCAACGCGCACAAGGTTGCCCGCGCCATCGACGGGGCGCTCATGGGCCGCGGCCGCCACGGGGAAAAAACGACCAGCACCGTTTGGCGGCAAACCGAACTGGGCAGTTACAAGGGATGGAAAACGGTCAACGGAAACATCTTCGATCTTATCCCGCGGCAGGACATGCCATCGCTGGATCACGCCGCGCGGCGGGATAAAACGGCCGAGGTGGATCTGGGCTACAACGAAGAAGAAGTATTCTGGCAGGGACAGCGCTGCTTCCTTTGCAACCACAACGTGCAGATCGACGGCAAGAGCTGCATTCTCTGCTACAACTGCGTGGACGTTTGCCCCTACAACTCCATCCTCATGCTGCAGCAGGACTACGTCCGCGTTCATTCCAACGGCGGCGAACCGGTGGCGGAAAACAAAGGCTTCACCTACATGGTGATGGATGAAACGAATTGCGTCCGGTGCGGGCTGTGCATCGACGCTTGCCCGGTTCCCTGCATGGGCATGGAAAAAATCGAAGTGGAGAAAACCTTCACGCCGTAAAACGGCTGCGGGGGGCGGCATCGCGCCCCCCGCTTTTTTTGGGCGGCAACATGGAACATGGCGGACACCAGCACCCCCACGCGCAAACGGGCGGGGAGTATAGCGGGGCGGCGGCCACCATCCGCGCCGCATTTTTCCTAAACCTTTTCTTCACCTGCTTCGAGATCGGCGGCGGACTCTACACCAACTCGCTCGCCATCCTCTCCAACGCGGTGCACGACATCGGCGATACCTTCGGCATCGGCCTCTCATGGTACATGGCGCGCGTGGCCGGACGCCGGCGAACCGGCGCGTACTCCTACGGCTATGGCCGTTTCTCGCTGCTGGCGGCGCTGGCAAACGGCGCGCTGCTCACCTTCGGCGGCGTCATCATCCTCGCCCACGCCGTGCCGCGCATCCTGCATCCGGAGCCATCCAACGTTTCGGGAATGCTGCTCTTCGCCGCCGCCGGCGTGCTGGTGAACGGCGCGGCGGTGCTGCGCCTGAAAAAAGGCGAAACGATGAACGAGCGGGTGGTGATGTGGCACCTCATCGAGGATGTGCTTGGCTGGCTGGCGGTGCTGGTGGCGGGAGCGGTGATGCTGGTAAAGGAGATACCGGCGCTCGATCCGCTGCTCGCATCGGTCATCACCATATACGTGTTATGGAACGCGCTCAAAAACCTGCGGCGCACCGGCATTCTTTTTTTGCAGGGCGTGCCGGAATCGGTGAACCTCCCGGCGCTGGAGGAACGCATCGGGGGCCTGGACGGAATACGCGGCCTGCACGACCTGCACGTCTGGAGCATGGACGGCAGCTATCACGTCGTCAGCCTGCACGTCATGACGCATACGCCGCTGACGGCCGCTGAAATAGCGGAATTGAAGGGACGGATCCGCGCCATCACCCGCGAGTGCGGCATCGAACACGCCACCATCGAGGTGGAAACCACCGACGCCGAGTGCCGCCCCTGACAAGTTGTTGAAAAACTCCCGTGTCATTCTGAAGGAAAATATTTATTTCGTATACTTTAGCCCTTATGGTCTGCCCCGGTCAGGCGGGTGATGATGCGCGCTTTGTGCTCGGTCTCGGCGTATTCCGCCGCCGGATCGGAATCGGCGACGATACCGCCGCCGGTGCGGAACACGCCCACGCCGTCCGCGCAGACAAGCGTGCGGATGAGCAACGACGCGGTAATGCCGCCGTTCATCCCGCACGCAGCCACGCTGCCGCAATAAAAGCCGCGCGGCGTCGTTTCCAGCTCCGCGATGATCTCCATCGCGCGCACTTTCGGCGCGCCGGTCACGGAGCCGCCGGGCCAGAGCGCGGCCAGCAATTGCGGCAGGCGCACGCCATCGCGCAACGCGCCGCGCACGGTGCTGACGAGGTGGTGCACGTTCGGCAGCGTCTCCACCCGGAACATTTCGGGCACGGTGACGCTACCCGGCGCGCAGACCTTCGATAGATCGTTGCGCATGAGATCGACGATCATCAGGTTTTCGGCGCGGTCTTTCGCGGAGAGCAACAGACCGGCGCGGGCGGCGGCATCCTGTGCGGGATCGGCATGGCGCGGCGCGGTACCCTTGATCGGCGCGGTCTCTATCACGCCGTTGCGGACGTTGAAGAAAAGTTCCGGCGAGGCGGAGAGAAGCTTGAATTTACCGCCGTCGATGTAGGCCCCCATCGCGCTGGGCGAAAGACGCGCCAGCCTTGAATAGAGCAGAAGGCCCGATCCGTAAAACTCCGCCTCCAGCCGCCGCGAGAGATTTACCTGATACACATCCCCCTCTTCGATGTACCGTTTTATCCGGTTAACCTTGGCGGCGAATTCACCGTATCCTTCATCGCACGCAAAATGCCCCAAATGCGCCAACTCCTCCCAGGCGCACGCGATGCGCGGCGGCTTGATTTCACGCCAGGCGATGTCCCACGCTTTTTTTTCCTTGTGATCGAACACCCGGACGGCGGGATAAAAAGCGCACCAGAAATCGCCGCTCTCCGGCGCGGGCGTGGCCGCAAGACGCGGCTCGTAAAACCGGTTCATCTCGTAACTGAAAAGCCAGACCAGCCCGCCGTTGAAAACGCGGCCGTCCGTTTCCGGCTGTTGCAATTCACCAAACAACGCGTCAAGCGCGGCGGCGATATCGGGCGGCGATCCGGTGAACGGCTGCCGGTGGAATCCGGCGGTGAGCGTCCCCTGTTCCCCCTTCATCTGACAGATGAAAAGCGGCCGCGCCGCCGCGTAGGAATACCGCCCTTTCCCGCCCGGATCGTCGCCGCCGCTGAGAAGCAAATCCCCCTCCCCCTTCGAAATGGAGGTGAGGTGCCGCACAGGATCGAAAAAGACGGCTTCGGTAACGCGCGGCCCGGCAAAAAGACCGGCCCCGGCAAGCAGCTCCCTTATTTTGGCGAAAGGCACTATCGTCTCCTGCTATGATTTATGGAAATAGTAACATGGGGCTGGTGGCGCGGACACTCCCGTCCGCGATTGCCGCAACGCGGCAATGCCTTTATTAACAAACGGAGGAACGACGTTGGCGAAAATCGCATGGGGCATCACCGGCGCGGGACACTTTCTGCGCGAGTCGCTGGATGTGGCCGCCGCGTTGTCCGGCGTGGAGTTCTTCGCCTCGGAAGCGGGGGCGGAGGTATTGAAAATCTACGGCGTCACCCCGCCATCGGCGCCGCGCGAGGATAAGAGCGCCAGCACGTTTGCCTGCCGCGCCTTCGCGGCGGGAACGTATGACCTGTTGGTGATCGCGCCGGCCACGTCGAACTCGGTCGCGAAGTTTGTATACGGCATTAGCGATACGATGATAACCACGCTGTTCGCGCAAGCGGGCAAGTGCCGCGTTCCCATCGTGGTGCTGCCGACCGATACGCAGGAAATCATCGATACGATGGGGGCCACCAAACCGATGCGCATCTACGCGCGCCCCGTCGATCTTGAGAATGTGGAAAAGCTGAAACTCTTTCCCGGCGTGAAAGTTGCCGCCACCGCCGCCGAACTCTCCGCCGCCATCGCGGAAGTTCGCTCCCGGAAGGAATAAAGAGAGCTTTGACAATGTGTCTGGATCCCCGTTTTCACGGGGATGACAACCAGAAGAGGGGGAAACGCGCGGAGAGGTTGACATTTCGCGGAATTTGGGTATAGTTATCCTCTTTTAGGAGAATACTTTGAGAAAGCATACATCGCCCGTTAAGGCGGCCAAACAGGCCCTGAAGCGCAAGGAGCGCAACACCGGTTACAAGAGCGCGGTCGCCACTGAGACCAAAAAGGCGCTGGCCACCATCGCCACTGGCGACAAGGCGGCGGCGCAAAAGGCGCTGCGCGACGTGCAGTCGCTTATCGACGGCGCCAAGACGAAGAACATCATGCACCACCGGACGGTTGCCCGCAAAGTATCGCGCGTGGCCGCCAAGGTGGCGAAGATGGCCAAATAGCCCCCCGCCAATACCGACAGCATCAAGCCCGGCTTTATTACCTCAATAAAGCGGGCCAGCCGTTGGCCGCAAGGCCGTACGGCTTTTTTTTTGCCCGCGCTGATATTCCCTTGTCATCCTGAGCCAAAGGCGAAGGAACTCTTGCCGGAAAGAGATTCTTCGTTGTACTCAGAATGACCGGTGGTTGCGCTATTGGTTTTGGGAGCGTTCCAGCCAGCGTTTGACCGCGGCCGCCAGCCGCGCTTTTTCCTGGGCCTTTTCCGATTCCGATTCGAATTGCTTTTCAGCCGCCATCATTTGTTCGGCCACTTTTCTCCGGTACAGCAGTTTACCGGCGTCGCGGCTTTCCGGCACGCTGAAATCGATCAACGCTATCATTTCATCGGTGGTGGGCTTTTTCGGCTCCTTTTTGGCTTTCTCCCCGTGCCCCGTGGCGATGTCGCCCTCTTTCGCCTTTGGCCCTTCCTCTTCCGAAGCCGCATCCGCCGCGGCCGCCGGCGCGGTTTTCACGGGCTGTTCCTGGCGGCTGACCGTCATTTTAGACGCGACGAGAAGCCCGCCGACGAAGGCGACGCCCATCGCCAACACAACCATGACCGCGACAATCGCAACTTTCACGCAGACACCTCACGCATAGACATATCCAGACTCTATTTTCGGAAAAAAGGGGGTTGGGCTAAAGGGTTTTTTTGAGTGGCCTTATTGTGCCGCCAAGGAAGGCGGATGCCTCCCCTTTATTTTCTTTCAAGGGCGCGGCGGACAACTTCGGCGGTGGAGAGCACCTCCACCCCCGGCGCGAAGCGGCTGACCATATCCAGCAGCTGCATTTCGCATGAGGGGCATTCGGTCGCCACAATTTGCGCCCCGGTGGCCTTTATATTTTCAGCTTTCCGCCGCCCTATCTCAACCGCATCGCCGTAATAATCCGCCGAGAACGTGCCCGCGCCGCCGCAGCATCGGTCCGCCTCGGCCATTTCGATAAACTCCACCCCCGGCAGCCGCCGCAATATTTCACGCGGCTCTTTCATCACCTTCATCCCGCGCGAGAGGTGGCAGGGGTCGTGATACGTCACCTTCAGTTTCGGCCCGGAATGCGGCTTCACCGGCAGGCGGGCGAGCAGCGGCCCCGCCAGCAGCTTTTGGAAATCGATCACCTTGTCCGAAAATTTTTTGGTTGCGCCGCCCGGCGCGAGATCGGGATAGACCTCCTTCAACACATCGCCGCAGGTGGCGCAGGAGGTGACGATGTAATCGGCGTCCGCCGTGGCGAAAAGCGCCAGGTTCTTCATCGCCATCAGCTCGGCGCTGGCCCGGTCGCCGGCGAAAAAGGCGGGCGCGCCGCAACAGACCTCATCTTTCACAATGACGACCTCCGCCCCGCAGAGCGTCAGGATATCGACAACCGCCCTGCCCCCCTCCGTAAAAACCCAGTCGGCCATACAGCCGGTGAAAAAAGCGGCCCGCATCGTTTTTTCACCTTTTGCGGGAATAACGTCCGGCAACATCCCCTTGAGGCTGCTGAAATGGAAGGCGGGCATCAGCCGTTTTTTACCGCCGTGCGTCATCCCCTTTATGCCGGGGAAAACGGGGGGAAGGAGTTTGAACAACCTTGTTGCGATCCCCAGCCCCCATGCCAACAACGGCATCAGCGCGCGGTTTGGCAGGATGGTGGAAAAAATAAGCCGGGGGATGAAGCCGAGACCGCGCTTTTTCCCGATTGCGGCGCGGGCGGCGGCAATCACCTTCACCGGGTCGGCCCCGGCGGGGCAGGCCTCCACACAGGCCATGCAGGTAAGGCAATGGCCGAATGTTTCGGCCATCGACCGCGTCGGCTCCAGTTCGCCATCCAGCAGCGCCTTTGCCAGCAGCACCTTTCCGCGCGCGGCGTCGCGCTCCATCCGGCTCAATTGGTACGTCGGACAATCCGGGTGGCATCCGCCGCAGAGGACGCACTTGTCGATCAGGTTTTTGTAGTCCTTCAGTTCCTTGCGCATCGTTTCAGGATAACTGAAAGAGCGGATAAAAGGGAGGCCATCCGATCCAAACTAATAACATCAACTTAGTCCATAATCAAAGGATCCTCCCATATAAATAACACTTTTGGGTTATTGTTTTTTATCCTAGGCGGACGTATTATACCGACTGTCGTGTATTAAGCTTCGAGGTTTGCACTTGAATCGTGGCAGGAGGATCCGATGCCAATGTCAGTTGCTTGCGTGGAACGGCACAGAAGCGGACAGTTGCTGCATGGCGATACCTGCGTCGAACACGAGGTCTGCCAAAACACCTGCGCTGAAAACGAAATATTCGATCTCGTTTCCATTGAGCAGATCGACAGCCTTTCCGAAAAGATCATTGCCAAAGCGCGCAAATTGCCCGACTGGCAGCCGCACATTTCCCGGTTGGGGTACCTTCTCACGCTTACCATGCACGAAGCCTGCATGAACGCGGTGGAGCACGGCCTGCTAGGCTTGAACAAAGAAGAAAAACGGCGGTTAATTGAAGGAATGCAGGAACGCTATCTGGTGGATGTTGCGCGGCGATGGCGGGCCACCGGCAAATCGATTCAGGTAAGTCTTTGCATCAACTCGCGCAGCGTGGTTGTCGGGGTGCATGACGATGGTCAAGGGTTCGACTACAATAAGACCCACTTCTCGCCAATGAACGAAGAAGACGTTCTCGCCGTTTCAGGGCGGGGTCTGCTGATCCTCAAATCGCTGGGGGTGCGGCTTTTCTGGAATGAAGCGGGAAACACGGTGCTCTGTTCATTCCGCCGGGAAGAGCTGGCAAAAAATCCTGCGGCGGCCACCGCCTGACCGCCCACGCCTCAACCGTCCCCTTTCCCGTTTTCCAGCATCGGCAGCACCACGCGGAACACCGCCCCCATGCCCGGCTCCGATTCCACGCTTATCTTGCCGCCATGCCACTCGACGATCTCTTTGCATATCGCAAGGCCAAGGCCGGTTCCGGCGATAGGCTGGTTTTCGCTTAGCAGGTGGTGGTATTTCTTAAAGATGATCTCCCGCGCGTTCGCGGGGATGCCAGGCCCGGTATCGCGCACCAGCAACTCGGCGTAATCGCGCGACCGTTTCCGGGTGACGCCTATCTCCAATGATATGGCGCCGCCCGCGGGGGTGAACTTGACGGCGTTATCGAGCAGATTCGAGATCACCTGTTCAAAATGCTCCTTGTCCCCCATAAACATCACCGGCGTCTCCGGTATCACCGTGGTGAAACGAACCGATTTGTTGGTGGCCATGGTGGCGTATATTTTGGCGAAATATTCCGCGATTTGGCGCAGATCCACGGCCTGCTTCTCATACAAGGCGGAACCGGCCTCGACGCGCGAAATATCCAGATAGTTGCGTATCAGGCCCGCCATCCGCATCGCCTCGCTTTGGATGATCCCGATAAACTCTTTTTGGGTATCGATGGTCACGTTGGGAAACGTGAGCAGCTCGGAATAGGTGCGGATAGAGGTGAGCGGGGTGCGCAGGTCGTGCGCCACGGTGGAGAGGAATTCCGTCTTGCGGTTGTTGGCGTCGGCCAGTTTTTCGTTCACCATCATCAGTTCGCCGCGCGAAGCCTGCAATTCGTCGATCAGGCGCTTGGTGCGGATATGGCTGCGCACGCGGGCCAGCAGCTCCTCCTGCTGGAACGGCTTGTTGATGTAATCGCTGGCGCCGCTATCGAGCGCCTCGCGCAGCCGCCCGGCCTCTTTGGTGGTGGTGATGATAAGTACCGGCACGTTGCGCGTTTTCGGATTCAGTTTGATGCGGCGGCACAGCTCTATGCCATCCATGCCCGGCATGAGGATATCGGAAAGCACCAGATCCGGCGTCACCTTTTCGAGGATGGCCAGCGCCTCTTCGCCCGTCGAGGCCAGCAGGGAATCGTAGCCGCTCCCTTCCAAATAAAAAGAGGTGAGCCGGAGAATCGTCGGGCTGTCGTCCACCAGCAATATTTTTCCCGCCTCCTCGCGGTTTATGCCATCCAGAATGCTGTGGATGTACTGGGCGATGTTGGCGGCCGCCGCGGTGGCGGGCACAAAATCGGCGATCCCCGCGGCAAGGGCCTGCTCGCGGTCGGCGGGTTCCAGCCGCGCCACCAACGCCAGCATTTTGGGCTGGAAGGACGGGTGCTCCGCCCGCAGGGCGGCCAATTTGACCAACGACTCTTTTTTATTCTCCACCAGATTCAGTACGATGTAGTCTGGCGAGTCGTGGAGCATCCGAAGCAATTCATCCACCGTAAAATTTTCGGTAAGCACTTCATACCCCAGCTTGGTGAGGCTGTTTTTCAGATTTAGCATGACGGTCAGCTCCAGCCCGACCAAGGCAATGCGCCGGGTATGGGGGCCGGAGGGTTTGCCATACTCCGCCTTGAATTCCTTGAGCAGCGCCAGCAGGCGGTCCTCGTTCAGCACCCCTTCGCGCACCAACAGCTCGCCCACGAATGGCTTAATAGCCTTTTGCAATTCCACCAGCGAATCGACCTGCCGGGGTTTTAGGAGATTGAGCTTGATCGCTATTTCGCCGAATTTGCTATCGGTCTTGCGCTGCTGCCCGCGTATTTGAAAAATATCGGCCAAGGTGAGAAGCGAACGCTCCAGCGCCAGTTTGCCCAATGGAATGGCTATCTTCTTTTGCAGCGAAAGAACCTTATCCACCTCTTCGGCGGAAAGCACCTCTTTGTTAATTAAAAATTCGCCAAATAACATCTTTTTTTGCTTCTCTCCTGGCTGGAATTTTAACCTATAATGCAACGGATTATGACGGAAAGTTTGATTGTTTGTGATGTCGCGGTGGTCGGGGCCGGCCCGGCCGGTTATGCCGCCGCGTTGACCGCCGCGGCCGGCGGGCTGAAAACGGTGCTCATCGACAAGGGGGATGCCGGGGGAACCTGCCTCAACCGCGGCTGCGTGCCGGCCAAGACCTGGCTTGCCGCCGCGCATATGGTCAAAACGCTGGAGTGGGGAAAAAAGATCGGGCTTCCCGCCGGCGTCCCCGATTACGCCTTGCTGAAGACGCATCAGCGCGAAGTGGTGGGCCTCGTGCAAAAGGGGCTGTTGGGGGTATTTAAAAAAAGGGGGGTGGCGTTGGTGCGCGCCGCCGCCACGTTCGTTTCATCCACGGAGATAGCGCTGGATACCGGCGTGACGGTACAATTTAAAAACGCGGTCGTCGCGGTCGGCAGCCGCCCGTCTGAAATTTTTGGGACGGGAGAACGGTTTTACACTTCCGATACCATTTTCGGATTGGAGAAGCTTCCCGCCTCCATCGCCATTGCCGGCGCGGGGGCCATCGGCATCGAGATGGCGGTTTTCTTCGCGCGGATGGGGTGCAAGGTGACGCTGCTGGAGGCGCTGCCGGACATTCTTCCCGCCGCCGATGGCGAGATACGGGTGCTGCTCCGGCGCGAACTGAAAAAACTTGGGGTTGATACCCACACGGGCGTGAAAATCGCCAAGGCGGAATCCGAGACCGATTGCTGCCGCGTCGAGCTGGAGGACGGCAAAACGTTTACGGCGGAGATACTGCTCACCGCCGCCGGACGCAAACCGGCCACCGGCTCGCTCGCGCTGGACAAAGCGGGGGTGCGGGTGAATATCCGCGGCTTCATCGAGACCGACGCGACGATGGGAACATCGAAGGAAGGCATCTACGCGGCCGGGGATGTGTCGGGTAAATCGTTGCTCGCCTACACCGCGCATCACGAGGGGGTGGCGGCTGCCCGCAACATCCTGGGGCACGGCGCGCATGTCGATCACCGCTTTGTGCCGTACATCGTGTTCGGCGATCCGGAATCGGCGTGGGTGGGGCGCACGGAAGAGCAGCTACAACAGACCGGCATGCGCTACAAAGCGGGGCGGTATCATGTGCGGGCGCTGGCCCGCGCGCAGGCATCGGGCGAAATCGCCGGTATCGTGAAAGTGCTGGTCGGCGAAGACAAAACCATCCTCGGCGTTCACATGGCCGCGCCGCACGCCACCGAGATCATCCACGCCGCCGCCGTCGCGATGGCCGCCGGAATGAAAGCCGATGCGCTGTGCGACCTGCCGTTCGGCCATCCCACCTGCTCTGAAGCGATCTCCCTCGCCGCCGCCGACGCGCTGGGCATCTCTATTTATTAAATATGAGGAGGATTAACGGTGACTGAAAATCCTCCCACACCGGAAGCTGGCAAAGATGGCAATAACATCTCCCGCTTAAAATCCGCACAGGAAACTTTTGAGCTTCTCACAAAGATTTTTGTAGTTGCCGCCGCTGTCCTTTATATCACCGGTTTTTTGGTTGTATCCCTCCACCTGGCGCGTTATGGCGTTCATTCATTCTCCATCCTTCGCGCCCAATACATTCTTGCCGGAGCCTGGTTCTTCGCCCATATCCTTTTTTTTGTACCCATTGTGACAGTGCTTAGGTATTTGATCCCTCACGTTATTGAAAAATATAAAAACCCGAGTTCAACAAAGAAGGACGAAGAAAAAGGGGGCAAAGAGGGATTGATGAACTGGATGAATATCCTTATATGGGGAGTACTATTCTATTTGTTTTTATTTTCATATGGCATTTCATTTTTCAAATTCGATGAAATTTCCAAATTGGTTGATTACGGCTTGTTGACTATCATAATTATTTCACTTGGGTACAATTTGAAGGATATATATTCAGAAAAACGGAATAAGAAATATATGTTTTTCCTTTTCCTCCTCATGTACAGCGTCTTCTCGTTTATCTACATCGCCTTTTTCACCAGAGATGTTTACTCGAGGATTGCTGCCCAATACGGGGGTGGAATGCCGGTCAAGGTTCAATTCCACTGGAAGGATGAGTGCAAAACAAAAGATATTGCGGCAACCTTTCAAAAAGAATGCAAATTGAAAGAAGCTCCGGTTTTCTTTGACCAGATACTGGCAACCGACACTGATCACGTTATCATTTCCCCTTGCCCCAAAGAATACCCGCGCACCTTTGAAATATCCAACAACCTCATCGATTATGTCGAAATCAAATATTAGCAAAAGAAAGACATCAAACTTTAGCAGGTAGCTGCGCCGGTTCCCTCCCCGTTGTCATGCCGGGCTTGACCCGGCACCCAGAAATAATATCCAAGCTTCCCCGCTCGGCCCGGAGGGCCGATCCTTTCCGGCTCCCTCCATATCCACGCTCGGAATGAACTCCGGCAGAAATCAAGAAAGTAAATAGGAAGTGACTCTGGGTGCCGGGTCATGGCCCGGCATGACATCCGACGTCTCAGTGCCGGGTCACCCCGTGCAGCGACACGGGGCCGGCATGACGGGGCGGGGGGCACCCAGACATATTATCAAAGCTTTCTCCTCCCTTAAATTTGTTGTGAGCCACAAAGGGGGATGCAAATCCAGTACAATCGGGCATGCGTCAATATTACGTTTACATTCTTGCCAGTAGACGAAACGGAACACTTTACATTGGCGTTACCGGTAATTTGATCAAGCGAATTTACGAACACAAGCATGATTTGGCCGAAGGTTTCACCAAGAAAAACCAGGTTCACATGCTGGTTCATTTTGAGGAAACCGGGGATGTACACTCCGCGATTGCGCGGGAAAAGCAGCTAAAGAATTGGCAAAGGAAGTGGAAATTGGAACTTATCGAAAAAACCAACCCACAATGGGTGGATTTGTATGAGCATCTGATTGGATGAGAGGGAGAGAGTTTTGAAAATATTTCTGGGTGCCGGGTCATGGCCCGGCATGACATCCCACATCTCAGTGCCGGGTCACCCCGTGCAGCGGCACGGGCCCGGCATGACACGGAAAAATAAAAATCAGACGGCCATTTCGCCGGAGAAGACGTGGACGGCGGGGCCGGTCATGTAGACGTGGTTGTCTTTCGCGTTCCAGTTGATCTTCAGCATACCGCCGCGCTGGTGTACGGCGACGGCGCGGTCCGTCAGGCCGTTCAAAACCGCCGCGACCGCCGTGGCGCACGCGCCGGTGCCGCAGGCCAGCGTCATTCCCGCGCCCCGTTCCCAATGACTGGCGGTGATGCTCTTCCTGCCATCGACACGCGCGAAGTGGACGTTCGTCCGCTTCGGAAATATCGGGTGGCGCTCCAGCATCGGCCCGACGGTTTCCAACGCCAGCCCTTCCAGGCTCTTTTTGAAAATCACGATATGCGGATTCCCCATCGACACGGCGGTGATATGAAAGCTCGCCTTGCCGGTGACCAGTTTCTCGTTCACAATCCGCCCTGCCGTTTTCATCGGGATGTCGGCCGCTTCCAAAATCGGCGCGCCCATATCGACCGTCACCAGTTTTCCCGTGATCGACGTGTGGATGGTGCCCGCCAGCGTTTCCACCCGCAGCTCCTTCTTGGCGGTGATGCCGCAGTCGATCAGGAAGCGGTGGAAACAGCGGATGCCGTTGCCGCACATCTCGGCCACCGAGCCGTCGTTGTTATACAGCTCCATCTTGAAGTCGTGCGTCTTGCTCTTCTTGACGATCATCAACTGATCGCACCCCACGCCGTACTGCCGATGAGCGAGCGCCCTGACCTGCGCGTTACTGAGCTTGAGCTTGTTGTCGCGGTCGTCGATAAGGACAAAATCGTTCCCGAGCCCCTGATACTTGCCGAACTTCACAATTTTTAACATCGGGCTATTCCGCGAAGCGCTCGCCGCGCACCAAATCGTCCCACGTTTCGCGGTCGCGCACCACGTAGTACTTGTCCCCCTTCACCAGCACCTCTGCGGCCCGGCGGCGGGAATTGTAGTTGCTGCTCATGGTGAAGCCGTATGCCCCGGCGCTCATCACGGCCATCAGTTCCCCCTTTTTGAATTCGGGCAGGATGCGGTCCTTCGCGAGGAAATCGCCGGTCTCGCAAATGGGGCCGACCACATCGACTTCCGACTTGGGGCGCCGGGAAACCTCTTCCAGCACCGGCTGGATGGCTTGATGCGCCTGATACAGTGTGGGGCGGACGAGATCGTTCATCCCGGCGTCGACGATGTAAAAACCCTTGGCTTCGGTCCGCTTGGTGTACAGCACCTTGGTGACCAGCACCCCGGCGTTGCCGACGATGAGGCGGCCCGGCTCGAAAACGATGGTGCAGTTGTGCTTCTTCAGCATCGGCACGATCTCCTTGGCCAGCTCCATCGGCGCGGGGGGGGATTCATCCTTGTAGGGGATGCCCAAGCCGCCGCCGATATCGATATACTTTATCTTGATACCGGCCGCGTTGAGTTGATTCACGAAAGCGAGCAGCTTCGCCACCGCGTCTACAAACGGCGTGACCTGCGTGATCTGGCTGCCGATGTGCTGATGGATGCCGATGACCTCGATATTCTTCAGCCCCGCCGCCAGCTTGTACTCCTCCAGCGCCTTTTCGATGGCGATGCCGAACTTGTTCTTCTTGAGGCCGGTGCTGATGTAGGGATGCGTCATCGGATCGACATCCGGGTTCACCCGCAGGGCCACGCCGGCCTTTTTGCCCATGCGCCCCGCCACGGTATCGAGGGTGAACAACTCCTGCGTGCTTTCCACGTTGAACATCAGGATATCGCTGTTGAGCGCGTATTCGATCTCTTCTTCGGTCTTGCCGACGCCGGCGTAGACCAGCTTCTTCGGATCGCAGCCCGCCTTGAGCGCGCGGTACAACTCGCCGCCCGATACGATGTCGCACCCGGCGCCGGCCTTCACCAGCTCGCGCAGCAGCCCGAGGTTGCTGTTGGCCTTCACGGCGAAGCACACAAGATGGTCGACTTCCGCGAAAGCGTCGTCAAACACCTTGTAGTGGCGCATCAGCGTTTCGTTGCTGTAGCAGTAAAACGGGGTGCCGACCTCGGCGGCTATCTTTTCAAGCGGCACGTTCTCGCAGAACATCTTGCCGCCCTTATAGTTAAAATGGTGCACGCATTCCTCCTCGTTATTAAAAAGAGGGGTTATTTTACACTATTTTCGCAAAGATGCGTTTAAGTGAAAACGGGGACGGAACGGCCAAAGCGCATTATTCATAAATGACCGTTTTTGCCTTGGTGTACAATTAGCCAATGACCGCTACCGGAAAGCAATAATGAAAATCGGCGTCATCTCCGATACACACGACAACGTGCCCAAAATCGAGGCCGCCGTGACCTACTTCAACAACAGCGGGGTGGAAGCGGTGTTGCACTGCGGCGACTTCGTGGCGCCTTTCGCCCTCGTGCCCTTCAAAGACCTGATGCCAAAGCTATACCTTGTCTACGGCAACAACGACGGCGAAAAAAAAGGGCTGCGCGCATTGGCGGCGGAACACGGGTGGACGCTGGGCGCCATGCCGATGGAAGTGGAACTGGGCGGCAGGAAAATCGTGATGCTCCACGAGCCGGACAGGCTGGAGGAATTACGGCGGGCCGGCCGGCACGACCTCATCGTGTACGGGCACACGCACAAACCGCGCGCATCGCACGATGGCGGGCGGCTGGCGCTCAACCCCGGCGAAGGGGGCGGCTGGCTCAGCGGAAAGGCGACCGTGGCGGTGGTGAATTTGGCTACCCTCTCGGCGACGTTCCACGAAATCGGCGGCCCGGCCGAAACGCCCGCCGCGCTGTAGATGGATGTTTTGCGGCGGCATTATTAGCGGATATGATGTCAGGCAATTAATAAAACATTGCAGCTGCCGTGTCATATAAGGAGAATGAGATGTTTAAGAAAGTTTTTTATGTATTTTGTCTTTTAGCCGTTACCTCGGTTCCCCGGGCGTATGCCCTGCCGGGGCTGGACATAAGCCTTAATGTTGGATCCACCACCCGCGCCCCGGCCGGTACCCTGCAATACATGGGGGGTACCAATGCCGACCTCAAGGACACCCTGAATCTGGATAACCACACCGATACCGCGGCGCAGCTTAAAGTAAAACACGCCATCCCGATCATTCCCAATTTCTATTTCCACTACCTGCCCATGAGCTTTTCGGGGGATAAGACCGGCGCCACGCCGGTCACCTACGGCGGCCAGACCTTCAGCGCAAACACAAATTTGCATACCGAATTGAAACTGGACGCGATCGACATCGGCCTTTTCTACGACATCCCGATCATTAAAACAGCCACCGCCGGCATTCTGGACCCGGAAATCGGCATCAACATCCGCTCCCTCTCCTTCAGCGGCAAAATGACGGGTACCGTGGCCGGCACGGCAAACACAACGCAGGAAAAAACCGCATCAGTTCCGGTTCCCATGCTGTACGCCGGCCTCGGCATCTATCCGATCAAGCTTCTTTCGTTCAACGCCCAGGCAAAAACCCTTAGCGTGGGCGGCAACGGCATCACCGAATGGAGCGCGGAAATGGCGATTCATCCGATGCCGCTGTTTTTTGTGGCCCTTGGTTACAGCGCGCAGAAAATCACGCTCGACACCGACAACCTCAAGACCGATATAAATTTCAGCGGTCCGTACGTGGCCTTGGGCGTGGGGTTCTAGGCCGCGGATATTCGTCATCCTGGGCCATGGGCGAAGGATCTCTTTTCCGGAAAGGAATTCTTCGCCGCGCCCGGAATGATAAAGTGCGCAACGCTGCCGGCTAGTATTTTTGCAAAAGGGCGAACAGCTTGCCGGGCAACTGGCGCACGGTTCCCCGCAGCTCCATTTCCAGCAAAATGCCGAGTACCACGCCGCTCGGCATACCGCTCCCTTCCACCAGGAAATCCACGTGCCGTTCGCCGTTATTGAGGAGCGCCGCTATCCGCCCCGCATCCGGGGAAAGCGGCGGACGCGCCGCGTCCGCGCCGGGGGCCGCAAGCGCCGCGCGCACCTCCGGCGGAAACTCGTTCACCACATCGTCGGGCGAAATAACCAGTTTGGCCCCTTTTTGGAGCAGCCGGTTGCAGCCGATCGATTTGGGTGAATCAATGCGCCCCGGCACGGCGAACACCTCGCGGCCTTCGTCCAAGGCGCCGTAGGCGGTGCCCATGGTGCCGCTTTTTTCGCCCGCCTCTATCACCAATACGCCCAGCGAAAGGCCGCTGATAATCCGGTTGCGGATTGGAAAATTCCGCTGCTCCGGCTCGCCGCCAAAAGGAAATTGTGAAATAACCGCCCCCGCTTTCGCGATCTGCTTGAACAGCTCCTTGTTCTCCGGCGGATAGCATCTATCCAGCCCGCTGCCGAGCACCGCGATGGTGCGCCCCCCCGCCTCCAGCGCGGCGCGGTGGGCCATCGTATCTATGCCGCGCGCCATGCCGCTCACGATGACAAGCCCGCGGCGCGTCAGCATGGCGGTGAAATTTTCGACCGCGATCCGCCCATAGGGGGTGGGACTGCGCGTGCCGATCACGGCGATTGCGAGCGCGTCTTCACGGCGGATTTCCCCGGCGATGTAGAGCACCGGCGGCGGAGTATGCGCCATTTTCAGGTTGGCCGGGTACCCGTCATCCAAAAGGGTCGCGATAGTCACGCCCTCCTTTTCGGCCACGGCCCGTTCGCGCGCGGCGGTTTTGACGCCGTCACACGCCGCTATCTGGGCGGCGGCTTTTGGGCCGATGCCGGGAGTTTCTTCCAGCGCGCCGGGGGAAGCCGCGAGCGCGCCTACCGCCGATCCGAAACGGCTGAGCAGGTGTTGAAAGTTGACCGGGCCGATATTGGAAAGCGTGTTGAGGGCGATGCGCGCGTCGGCTTCGCTGATCTTCATAGGGCGGCGATGGCCTTGTGCGCCCGCGCCATGGCCGCATCCAACGTATCGGTCAGCGGGCCGGCAAGCTGTTCGAAGGGAGAAAGTATTTCCTCCAGAATCCTCAGCTCCTCCGGCGTGTCCGGCAGCGTCTCCGCGCCCCGCCCGTATTCCATCCGCATATGGATCTCCACGCGGCGCAACAGCTTGTACGAGGCGATGATGCCGTCGATATCGCCGCCGGCCCAGCCCTGCCCGCGCGCCATGAGGAGCGTCTCCAGCGTGTTGCACATGCGCAGGGCGGGAACATCCTTCACGCGGGCAAGTTTTATTTCCTGCGCGAAAAATTCTATGTCGACGATCCCGCCGGGGCCGTACTTGATGGCGATGCTTTTCTTTCCCCGTATCTTCTCCCGCTCCATTTTCTTTTTCATCTTGTCCATCAGCGCCGCATCCGCCGCCGAAAGGCCGGGGGCGTAAACAAATGCGTCGAGACTTGCCAGCGCCTCGGCGCCAAACGCGAGGTCGCCCGCGATGGCCCGCGCGCCGGTGAGCGCCATCCGTTCCCACAACTGGCCGCGGGTGGCGTAGTATTCCAGCGCGGCGGCCTTGGTGATGACCATATTCCCCTTTTCCCCTTCGGGGCGCAGACGGACATCCACGCGGTAGGCTTGGCCGTATTGCGAAATCCCGCCGACCGCGGCGAGCACACGCCGCGCCAGCGTGGTGTGGTAAGTCAGACTTTCCATCGGCTTCGTTCCGTCGTCATCGAAAAAAAACATTAAATCCAAATCGGACCCGTACGTGAGCGCGCGCCGCCCCATTTTCCCCAGACCGATCACGGCCAGCTTGCCGCCGAACGCCTCCCCTTGCCGTCCCATCTGATCCTCGATAACATCGAGACAGCGCTGAACGAATGTCGCGGCCAGCCGGGTGAGATCACCCATCAAGCGGGCCTGGTCATGGTGCGAGGTGAGATAGGCGATGCCGATGCGCAGACTTTCGGAATTGCGCTCCTTGCGCAACCAATCGAGTTTTTTATCGTAGCTGTCTATCTCGGGGGGAATGGCGGCCAGAGGTTCGGGCCGCACCGGCTCGTACCCCTGGCTGAGAATATCGATCATGTCGTGCTGTATCAGGGTGCTATCGGCCAAATTTTGCGCCAGACCGAGGGTTTGGAGCAGGACATCGATGGATGGTGGAAACTGCTCGAAAATTTCATAGTGCGGTTCGCGCCCCGGGTGGGCCGAGAAGAACTTGTCGAGATTCGCGATGGTGCGGTCCTTGAGCGGCAGCGCGGCGGCGGTCTTGATGAGCGCCGGGAGGATTCTCATGAAAATCTTGCGGCTTTTGTTGGACGGGTGGTTGAACGGCTCGCCATCGCGGATGTGCAGCAGGGCGGCGAGCGCCGCGCGCGGATCCTTGAACTTCATTTCGGCCAGTTGACCCAGCGCGGCCTCCTCATTATCGATGTCAAGGAACAGTTCGGCCGGGGTTTCGTCCTCCGCCGCCGCATCTTCCTTGAAAAATCCGATAAAGATGGCGTTGGCGTTGGCGGTGTGCCGCCCGTATTCCGCCTTCAACTGCTCCGGCCCGGCCAGATTCATTTTCAGCGCCAGCTCCTTCAGTTCCTCCCCTTCGGGCAGTATTTGCACCTGGCGGCCATAGGCGATTTGCATCCGGTTTTCCAGATCCCGCAAAAACAAAAGCGCATCGGCCAATTTGGCGTAGGTGGCGTAACCCATCAGCCCCCTCTCGAAAATGCGGTGCAGCGCTTTGAGGGAATTGGTCTCGGCGAACCATGGCATTTTGCCGCCGTATATAAGCTGGTGGGCCTGGATGACGAATTCGATTTCGCGTATGCCCCCTTTGCCCAGCTTCACGTTGTTGCGGTAGCGGTCCTTGCCGGTTTTTAGCTGTTTGTCTATTTTTTCCTTCATCGCCTGAATGTCGCGCAATGCGGAAAAATCCATCGACTTGCGGTATATGAAGGGCCGGATCATTGCGTGAAACTCGTCCGCCAGGCTTTCGCTGCCGGCGACTACGCGGGCCTTTATCATCATTTGCCGTTCCCACGGCTGCCCCCACGATTCGTAGTAAAACTCCGCCGCCGCCAGCGAACAGGTCAACGGGCCGCGGCTTCCCTCGGGGCGAAGATTCATGTCCACGCGGTAAACATTTCCGTGCGTCCCGATTTCATTGAGCAGATTGGTAATCCGCTGGGCCATACGCGTCCAAAATTCACGCAGGTTTATCTTTTGGCGTTCCAGCCCGCTTTTCCCGGCGCCCCCCTCCGTGTCACCCTCGTCGTCATCGTGGAAATAAATCAGGTCGATATCGGAGCTGAAGTTGAGTTCCCGCCCGCCCAGCTTCCCCATGCCAAGCACTATGAAGCGCCCCGGCGTGCCGTCCGGATGCAGCGGGCGGCCAAAACGTTCGGTCATCTCGCGCTCCGCAGCCGTCATCGCCCCTTCTATGGCCACGTCGGCCAGCCGCGACAGATCTTCGATGGTCTCCACCGTATCGGCCCACTTCAAAAGATCGCGCCAGCCGATGCGGAGCACTTCACGGTTTTTGAAGTGGATCAGCGCATCCTTTGGGTCGGGATAGCGCTCGAACATCAGCCAACGTTCGTGCCGCATGTCGCGTTTGAAGCGGATGGAGTGCAACACGCCCGGGTGGAGACACCAGAACAGCAGATCCGGATCGCGCATCGCCATGTCGGTAAGCGCCTGGCTTCCGGAAAAAAGAGCGGCGATCCACGGGATGTTCCGCTTGTTGAAATGGGTCAGCAGCTTCGGATTGAGCTCTTCCACCTTTTCTATGAAGCGGGAAAAATTGACCAGCGCCCGCTCCGGCGCGAATGAGGCTTGGGCGGCCCGCTCAATCCAGCGCGGCGCAAGGCGGTGCAAATCCCGATTGTGCGCGATACGGGCGATAATATCCATCCGCACAGTTTTACCACATCCCTTGGGGAGATTCTTCACCACGAATAGCATGAATGACAACCGGTGGGAGAGTGGCGCGGAGTGCGATACAATACGGCGGTGGAAAGAAAAAAAATGCGGTTCGCCATCACCGTCGGGGATCCCGCCGGGGTCGGCCCCGAAGTGGCCCTCAAGGCGCTGGCGCTTGTACCGCCGGTGCGGCGGCGGCAACTGGTGCTGATAGCCGATCGCGTGGCGCTTAAGCGCACCGCATCCCGGTTTTTGCGCGCCGTCAAGGGGTCGCCATACGATCCGCACCGCCTGCCGCCCGCAGGCCATGTGGCGTTCCTGGAAATGCGCGCGCTGCCCCCCAAAGGGGTTGCGCCGGGAAAAATTGACCGCGCCGCCGGGCGGGCCGCGGCCGTTTACATAGCCACCGGGGTTGAACTTGCGCTGAAAGGGGAAGTGCGCGGCATCATCACCGCGCCGATACACAAAAAGGCGCTGGCGTTGGCCGGCATCCCGTTTCCGGGACACACCGAGATGTTGGCGGCCCTCTCAAGCACGAAGCAATACGCGATGATGCTGGCCTCTCCCGCCATGAAAGTGGTGGTGCTCACCACCCATCTATCGCTGCGCGATGCCATCAAGGGGGTGACGCAAAAAGCAATCATGGAAAAGCTGACGCTCATGCACAATACGCTCCACTTGAAAAAGCCGATAGCGGTCTGCGGACTCAATCCGCACGCTTCCGATGGCGGCCTCTTTGGCGATGAGGAGGCGCGCATCATCGCCCCCGCCGTGGCAGCGGCGCGGAAGGCGGGCATCAACGCCGAAGGGCCGTTGCCGGCCGATACCTCGTTCGCGCCGCGCATGCGCGGCCGGTACGGCGCGTTTCTTGCCATGTACCACGATCAGGGGTTGGTCGCCATCAAAGCGGTGTCGTTCGGCAACTGCGCCAACATCACGCTCGGCCTGCCGTTCATCCGCACCTCGGTGGATCATGGCACGGCATTCGACATCGCCGGAAAAGGGAAGGCCGACGCCTCGTCGATGCTCTTCGCCATCGAAGCCGCCTTCGCCCTCGCCCGGTAGCGGGGTATCAACCGCTCTTCTTGCGATCTCCTGATTTCCCGCTTACATAGCTTAAATGCTCCTTGAGCGAATCATAGAGGGACCACATTACTTTTTTGTCTTTCAGGCTTTTTGCCATTCCAAACACCCCCTCATGAACCATAACCACAAATTCAGCAAGCTGCCGGGGATTGACGGTTTGCATCAGATAACCCCCGCTTTGGCCTTTTCTTAAATGCTTTTCCACTTCGTCCACCCACATCCCCATGACCGACCGCAGCTTTTCGCCGAAGATGGGATCAACGGCAGACATTTCCTGAATCAGGTTGTTAAGGGGACAACCGAAAACAAGGGTTTCTTCAGTCGTTGCTTCAATAATCTTCCTCAGTTGCTTGAGGATGCCCCGAACCGGATTCCGGTAGGCTGCCAGCGGCCGTATCCACCGGTCCAGCACCATCTCACGCAGGGTTTCATCCGCAATCGCGTACCCCAACGCCTGTTTCGTGGGAAAGTGGTGGAAGAACGCCCCTTTGGTGACGTTTGTTTTTTCGACGATATCGGCGACGCTGACGCCCTGGAATCCGTTCCTGTATATCTGGATGAACGCGGCCTCCATGATGTGCGCCCGCGTCTTTTCGAGGTTTCGTGTTCTTTTGCTCATTGTGGCGCTCCTGTCTGCGAATTAAAAATACCATATGGAACGTGCATACTCAAGCATAACCCGCTATTTGCGCTTTACAATGAAATCAGACTCACTTGACAACATACCATTTGATATGTTAAAAAAGGGCATAAATAAATTAGGGAGGACGCGCATGGCCGCGAAAAGGAGCCGCATATGCAAAAAATAACATCGCATTTATGGTTTGATAGAGAAGCCAAGGAGGCGGCCCAGTTTTACATATCGGTGTTTTCCGGGTCAAAGATCACGAACACCGCCACGATACGCGATACTCCTTCCGGTGATTGCGATATTGTCTCCTTCACGCTGCGGGGGCGTTCATTCATGGCCATCAGCGCCGGGCCATTGTTCAAATTCAATCCGTCGGTGTCGTTCATCGTCAATTTCGATCCGTCGCGCAGGAATGATGCGTCAAAAAAAATTGACGGTGTCTGGAACAAGCTGGCGGAAGGCGGAAAGGTGTTGATGCCGATACAGGAATATCCGTTCAGCAAGCGCTATGGCTGGATACAGGATAAATACGGGCTTTCGTGGCAGCTTATCCTTACAAACCCCGCCGGCGATGAACGGCCGGAGATAGTGCCTTCTCTCCTTTTTGCCGGTGGCAAGTGCGGAAAAGCGGAAGAAGCGGTCAATTTCTACACCTCTGTGTTCAAAGACTCGAAGAAGGGGGCTCTGATCCGTTATCCCGCCCGCTCGGAGCCGGACAAGGCGGGGACGGTCATGTTCACCGACTTCAAACTTTTTGACGTCTGGTTTGCGGCCATGGACAGCGCTCGCGGACACAAATTCGCCTTCAATGAAGCCGTCTCGTTCATTGTGCACTGTGATACCCAGCAAGAGATAGATTACTACTGGGCGAAACTCTCCGCAGACCCGAAGGCGGAGCAGTGCGGCTGGCTGAAGGATAAATACGGGCTCTCGTGGCAGATTATCCCCACAGTTATGGACGAGATATTCAAGGACAAAGACAAGAAAAAGCTGACGCGGGTTGTGCAAGCGTTTCTCAAAATGAAAAAGTATGACATTGCGAAAGTGCGGGCGGCATACGAAGGAAAAAATCGATAGGAGAAAAAATGTTAATAAAGATTTTCATAGCCCTTGCCGTTGTCGTTATCGTGTTTGCCGTTGTCGTTGCGCTGCAACCCTCGGAGTTCCGCGTAGTGAGGAGAACCGCCATCTCCGCTCCGGCGGCGGACGTTTTTGCGCAGGTGAACGATTTCCACAAATGGGAGGTATGGTCCCCGTGGGCAAAAATGGACCCGGCGGCTAAAAACTCCTTCGAGGGCGCCTTGGCGGGTACGGGCGCCATCTTTAAGTGGGCGGGCAACAGTGCGGTGGGCGAAGGAAGCATGACGATAACCGAGAGCCGTCCAAACGATTTGATCAGGATCAGGCTTGATTTCCTGGCGCCCTTGGCGGGCACCAGCTACGCGGAGTTCACCTTTAAGCCCGAAGGCAACCAAACGGCGGTCACATGGAGCATGACCGGCAAAAACAGTTTCATTGGCCGGGCGGTCTGCCTGTTCATTAATATGGACAAAATGGTTGGCGGCAATTTTGAGCGGGGTTTGGCCTCAATAAAGGCGATAGCGGAATCGGCGGTCAAAAAGTAAGGCCGCGGTGAAAATAAAAAAGCCCGCCGCGCGGGATGCGCGGCGGGCGTAAACGCTTTGCTTACAGCTTGCCGATGAGCAGCGGGGCGAGAATCAGCGATACGGTGTTGATGACCTTGATCAGCGCGTTCAGCGCCGGGCCAGCCGTATCCTTGAACGGATCGCCGACGGTATCGCCGACCACCGCCGCCTTGTGCGCGTCGGAGCCTTTGCCGCCGTGGAAACCGTTCTCGATGTACTTCTTCGCGTTGTCCCACGTGGCGCCGCCGTTGGACATCATCAGCGCCATCATCAGGCCCGACACGATGACGCCGCCCAACACGCCGGCCAATGCCACCGGTCCCAGCAGGAAGCCGACGACCACAGGGGCCAAGACGGCCAGCAGACCCGGCACAACCATTTCTTTCAGCGCGGCGGCGGTGACGATGTCAACGCAGGTGGCGTAATCCGGCTTGGCCGTCCGTGCCATGATGCCGGGGATTTCCTTGAACTGCCGCCGGACTTCGTTAACCACCTGGTGCGCGGCGCGGCCAACCGCCTCCATGCAATACGCGGAGAAGAGGAACGGCAACGCGGCCCCGATAAAGAGGCCGACGATAAGTTTGGGATCGGTGAGCAGGAAAGGAATCTCCTTGCCCGCGGTCGCCATAATGGTATCGGAATACGCCTGGAAGAGCACCACGGCGGCAAGCGCCGCCGAACCGATAGCGTACCCCTTGGTCACCGCTTTGGTGGTGTTGCCGACCGCGTCGAGCTGGTCGGTGATCTTGCGTACGTCTTTCGGCAGATCGGACATTTCGGCGATGCCGCCCGCATTATCGGTGATCGGCCCGTAGCTGTCCATCGCGATCACCATCCCGGTGGATGACAGCATCGCGACCGCCGCCACGGCGATACCGTAAACGCCGCCGAACCAGCCCGCCGCCATCATCGCCGTGATGATTATCAACACCGGTATCGTCGTGCTCTTCATCCCCATGGCGAGACCCATGATGATGTTGGTGCCGGCGCCGGTCTCGGAGGCTTTCGCCACTTTTTGAACCGGGGTGTATTCGGTGGAGGTGAAGTATTCCGTCACCACCGTAATCAGGAAGGTGACGATGAGGCCGACCGTGGCCGCTCCGAAAAGGGCCATCTTGCCACCCATCATGCTGTTGGTGACGAACCAGAAGCCGACGAGTGAAATAAGCGCCGTGACCGCCTGCGCCTTGTACAGCGCCCCCATGATCGACTGATTCTTCGGCAGTTTGGCGAAAAAGGTGCCGGCGATAGTCGCCAATACGGCCACGGTGCCGAGCGCGAACGGATAGAGAACCGCCGCGTCTTTTCCGTAAAGCTCGATAACATCTTTTGAAGTAACGGCGAGAATCATGGCCGCGATAAGGGTAACCGCGTAGGTCTCGAAAAGGTCGGCCCCCATGCCGGCGCAATCGCCCACGTTGTCGCCCACGTTATCGGCGATGACCGCCGGATTGCGCGGATCGTCTTCGGGAATGCCCGCTTCCAGCTTGCCGACGAGATCGGCCCCTACGTCCGCCGCTTTGGTGTAAATACCGCCGCCGACGCGGGCGAAGAGCGAGATGAGGCTGGCGCCGAAACCGAAGCCAATGCACTGCGCCGGATCGCCGGTGAGAAGATAGGTGACCGTGACGCCGATGAGCGACAGGCCGACCACCATCAACCCGGTGACTGAGCCGCCCTTGAACGCGACATCGAGCGCCGCGGCCATGCCATGCCGCGCGGCCTCGGCGGTGCGGACGTTGGCGTTGACCGAAACGGTCATGCCGATGTAACCGGCCAAGCCGGAAAGTATCGCGCCGGCCAAAAAGCCAAGCGCGATGGCCGCGCCGGACGTGAAAAAGATGACAACAAAGAAAATGGCGCCGATTACGGCGATCGTTTTGGACTGGCGGTTCAGGTAGGCCATGGCCCCCTGCTTGATGGCCAAAGCGATTTCGCGCATCACCTCGTTCCCCTCGGAACGTTTTTTGATATCCGCAATCAGATAGAACGCATACGCGATGGTGATGACACCGGATACCAGCGCCGCCGTGGTAATTGGATTACTGAAAATAGCTCCCATATCTGGATTACCCATTTCTCTAACGTAGGATTTAAAAACCTAGTGCAGCAGCGCTGCGTTTCCCCCTTTGCGCCCGGTGCCGGACACAAATACAGCCGTTAGGAAACCATAGCCCTTCGGGAAGGTCAAGCCCGAACTCCCGCCGCCGTTTGACAGGATGGGAAACCGGGTCTAGACTTTAATCAACCGGAAAAACGGGGGCCTGCGGGTAGCCAGGCGTTGCCTGATTCCACGGGCCAAACAAGCCTTTCAAAGGCGGAGGGATGTAAATGAAAACGCAAGATGTGCAGGCCAAGGCGTCACGCGCCAGCGAATCGCGCGGGGCGGCCAACAAATCCGCGCAGCGGCACGAGCCGGGGGGCGGCAGCTATAAGTCGCAATTGAAAGCGAAGGAAAAACTGGGCGCCGCCGCGCCGCGCGACAAACAGATGCCGGAACAGCTTAAGGGGAATCAGGTTCGCGAACGCGCGTAGGCGGGTTGCTCCGTAATGTAGGGGCGTGGTGAGCGCGGGTTATCAAGTAGCGCAGAGCGCATAATTCTTGATTGCGAGACCGCGCCCCTTTTTTTATCAATCCGGCAGCCGGGTACGCGGCGCTTTTCAGCTTATTTATTTTTCCTGACTAATACCGCTAGCGCGGGAACCGTTTTTTTCCTTTCGCGCCGACACGCGCCGGGCCCGCCTTTGGGCGGGCGTGTTGCCCCCCCTGCATCTTGTACCAATAGCCGGTTCTGCGCAGAAGTTCCTGGTTCTCCAGCTTGTTCGGCTGCAACAGCGCCTGCTGAATCTTCCGGTCGTTCCACTCCCGCGCCACCCAGAGCGGCTGTTTGGTGGCCGGATCGATGCCGCTGTGATACATCGCGGTGGCCAGCGTCATAGGCGTGGGGATGAACGCCTGCACCTGCTGCACGCGCCAGTTGCGGCGCTGGAGGTAGGCGCCGACCTCCTCCATCTGCTCGTGCGTGCAGCCGGGAAAACCGCTGATAAAGTACGGCACGAGGTACTGCTCTTTTCCCGCTTCATACGTCGCATTCTGGAAAAATTCGACGAATTCGTCAAAGCTCTCCATTCCCGGCTTTTTCATCAAATGCAGCACGTCGCGGTTCAGGTGTTCCGGGGCGACCTTGAGTTGGCCCCCCACATGGTGGGCGATGAGATCGCGCAGATATTTGTGGCCGGCTTTTTTATCGGCCAACGCGATGTCGTACCGCAAGCCGGAGCCGATGGAAATCTTTTTCACCCCCGGCAAGGCGCGCGCTTTTTCCAGCAGCTTCACCTGCGGCGTGTGATCGGTGACGAGGTGCGCACAGATTTTCGGGAAGACGCATGACAGCTTGCGGCAGACGCTTTGTATCTCGATACTCTTGCAATTGAGCCGCCACATGTTCGCCGTCGGCCCGCCAATGTCGGTGACCTGCCCCTTGAACGCCGGGTGCTTCGTCATCGCGGCCAGTTCTTTGAGAATGCTCTCTTCCCCGCGCGACGAAACGATCCGCCCGTGGTGCAGCGTGATGGCGCAGAACGAACACCCGCCGAAACAGCCGCGCGTGGCGATAACGGAAAACTGGATCATCTCCGCCGCCGGTATCCGCTCTTCGTACGAGGGGTGCTGTTCGCGCGTGAACGGCAGCTCGTAGAGCGCGTCGAACTCTTCCGTGGTGATCGGTATCGACGGTGGATTTGCCACCACCGCCGTTTTGCCGTGCGGCTGAACCAGCCGTTTGCCGTTGTAGGGACTGGCCTCTTCTTCGGTGAGCAGCGCGGCGCGGGCGAACTTCTTTTTGTCGTCGCGCACCTCGTGAAACGACGGCAGCAGCAGCCGCGGCTGCAAGGCCAGCGCCTCGTCCAGCGGCATCTGGCATACCACCCCGCGTTCGCCGCGCAACGTACGCATGGCGTATTGTGCCGCTTCGCCGTGCAGCGAGACGGGTGCGCCCCCTTCGGCATCGGATGCGGCGGCCAGCTCCTTTGCGACGCGCACGGCTAGCCGCTCCCCCATGCCGTAGACCAGCAGGTCGGCGGGGGCATCCAGCAGTATCGAGGGACGCACTTTGTTCTGCCAGTAGTCGTAATGGGCCACGCGGCGGAGGCTCGCCTCCACCCCGCCGATGACGATGGGGGTATCGGGGAACGATTCGCGCGCGAGACGGGCGTAAACGGTGGTGGCGTAGTCCGGCCTGTTACCCCCCACGCCGCCGGGGGCGTATTGGTCGTCGCTGCGCTTTCGCTTGTTGGCGGTGTAGTTGTTTATCATGCTGTCCACCGTGCCGGACGAAACGCCAATGAATAGCCGGGGCCGCCCCATGCGGGCGATGTCCTTGGTGGAGTGGAAATCGGGCTGCGCCACGATGCCGACCTTGAAGCCCTGCTTTTCCAGGCAACGCCCCAGCAGCGGAATGCCAAAGCTGGGGTGATCGATGTACGAATCGCCGGTGATTAGCAATACGTCCAGCTCGCGCCAGCCGCGCCACTCCATCTCCTGCCGCGTGGTGGGAAGAAACTTCTTCACGCTCTCGCGGTACGCGTGCGCGCCGGGCGCCGCGTGATGGCGCGCGTTGCCCGCCGGTTTGTGCTTCATCAGTGCAGAATATCAGAAATCAGTTCGAAGAGGCGTAAACAGTGGTTATTTTGTTAATGACGGATTACAATATTGCGGTTATCCTCGTGCCAAATATTAAATAACCGTTTTGAAGGGGTCGCAATAATGACAGGAAAGGCGGTGCCGGTATTATTCGGTCAATTCCTTCTAAACAGCAAAGCCATCACCCCCCGCCAACTTATGGATGCGATTCAGATACAAATCGACCAAAACCAGCTCTTTGGCGAGATAGGCAGAAAACTAAAGATGCTCACCGATGAACAGACGGTGGTGGTGGTAAGCGCAATCTGTAACAACCGGCCGCCCGGCTACGAAGGCCTGAGGTTCGGCGAGGCGGCGCGCCGGATGGGTTTCATCACCGAGGAAGAAATCGCGGTGATTATCGACATCCAGATAAAATCCAAAAAGAAAATCGGCGAGATATTGGTCGAGACCGGCGCGCTGACGGCGGCGGAGTGCGAACAACACTTGCAAAAATTCCTCCATCGGTAAACCGCCGCTCATTATCACCGTTAAAATTCAGGTAAATATGATAAATCCAGATTTTTTTATCCTCATAAAGGGAAAGAGATAATATGACGATCGCCACAATTAAATCCGTCGCCGCACGCTTTCTGGCGAATAAGAAACCAGAAGTCATGGTTTTGAAAGGTGCCTGGGGTGTAGGTAAAACATATGCATGGCATAAACTCGTTTGTGATAATAAAGACAAGATCGAGTTGCCATACTATTGCTATGTATCACTGTTTGGCATTAGCTCACTTGCCGAGTTGCGTTTAGCCATTTTTGCCAAAACTCGCTCCGTAAAATTAATTGGGCAACGTCTTGATGCGAAAACGATCAACAAAGAATGGAAATCGTTAAGCTCAGAGAGAATAAAATCACTCACATCTATTTTCAGCAAGTTCAAGGACGTACCTTATATCAAACATCTAACCATAGGGCTCGACACCATTGCTCCTCACTTGATCGGCAATGTCATTATTTGCCTCGATGACTTTGAGAGGCTTAATAAGAACAATATAAGCGCTGATGAGCTTCTTGGTTTTATTTCTTCTTTGAAGGAAGAAAAGGGCTGCAAAATTGTACTTATTTTTAATGAATATAAATTGGGGAATCATAAGGAGGCCTATCAGGAGTACAGAGAGAAGATCATAGACCTTGAAATGGAATTTGCTCCAACGGCAGAGGAGGCAGTTGAACTTGCCTTTCCCGCAAATATGCATTGTCGGGACATTGCAAAACAATGTTCACTTTCTCTTGATATCAAAAATATTCGCGTCTTGCGAAAAATTGTTAGCATGATTGAAATGGTTTATGCAGAAATTATAAATCTCCACCAAAACGTAAAACAGCAGGCTGTGTCAACTATAGTCCTTCTTGCTTATGTTTATTATTAAAAAAAACGAAAAAAATCCAGATATTCAGTTTGTCCGTGACTGGAACAGCTATTCATGGGACATGAGGCCAAACAAAGATCCAAAACACGTTGAGTGGGCGAAGGTATTAGATAGTTATGGATTGGTACAATTTGATGAGTTTGATAATGCCATATGTAAAGTAATGGAACGTGGTTATATCGAAGAAACTGGCCTGCTTGATGAGGCAGCTAAACTTGATGCCCAATTCAATGCGGACGAGCTTCGAAATGAATTTAGAGCGGCATGGGGTCTCTTTCATAACACCTTCGTGGACAATACCGTTGAATTAATTCGTTCGTGGGAAGAAAGCTTTAAAAGATGTGTTCGTCATATATCGCCATCTGATCTTAACGCTTTGGTGCAATGCCTTCGAAAGCTAGACAATGATGGACTTGCTGATAAACTGATCGAACTCTATATCACCACGCGCGGCAACGAAGGAAATCTTTTTAACTTAGATGAATATTCGATATGTGGAGGGATGATAGAAGACCCCAAAATTAGAGAACGCTTTAGAGAGCAATATGCATTAAAGCAACAAATTCCCACTCTTTTGGAAGTTGCAAAAGCGCAAGTTCATAAAAATGGGTGGTCAAGTACCGAGCTTCAAGTTTTGAAGCAAGCCACCGAGAATGATTTTTATAATCTATTCAAAATAGAACACGGCGTTGAGCTAAAAAATATTATCTATGCTTGTCAGCGGTTTCAGGAATTCAAAGAGCCGGAGTACCTCGCCATTGGTGAAAATGTTAGAAAAGCCCTTGAGCGTATAGGATGTGAAACCCCGCTTAACGCTTTGCGTGTTAAAAAGTACGGGATAAATGTGGAAGGTTCCACGCTTGCCGGAGGGAAGGAAGCGTGATATTGTACAGTTTATTGTACATATATAGGAGTGCGCCATGAAAGCCATCAGCTATACCGAAGCGCGGCAGAAACTGAAAAATGTGATGGATGCCGTTTGTGAGGATCACGAGCCCGTGGTGGTCACGCGCAAACGGGGAGAGAACATCATCATGATGAGCCAGGAGGATTACGATTCGCTGGCGGAAACGGACTACCTGCTATCCACGCCCGCCAACGCGAAACGTCTATTGGCATCGCTTGAAGAGGCCAAACGGGGTAAAACCACACCCCTTGCCAAACTTAAACTGTGAACATATCGTTCACCCCCACCGCATTCGACGATTTGCGCTATTGGATGCGGCATGACCGCAAAACCGCCGAACGGGTCATGGCACTCATCGAGGAAATAAAAAGAAATCCATTCACCGGCACAGGCAAGCCGGAGCCGCTAAAATTCCAGCTTGCGGGTTGCTGGTCACGGCGGATTTCACTGGAACACCGTCTGGTGTATCTGGTTAAAGACGGTGAGATTGCCGTGCTTGCCTGCCGTTATCATTACCGGTAGCGGTAACCAAGAGGTCGGCCGGGAACCGTTATCAGGAGTGCAGCAACCAGGCGATGAGAACAACGGCGGCCAGCGCGAAGCGGTAATACACAAAGTTGTGCAACGGGTGTTTGCGCAGGTAGTTCATCAAAAAGCCGATGGCGAAAAATCCCGAAACCGCCGCCGCCACAAATCCCGCGCCAACCAGCGACATATCCATCGATTCATGATGTTTAATCACCTTCACCGCATGTAACACCGTGGCGCCGGCGATAATGGGGGTGGATAGTAAAAACGAAAAGCGGGTGGCGGTTTCGCGCGTGAGGCCGCGGAAAAGGCCCGCCGTGATGGTGCTGCCGCTGCGCGACACGCCGGGAATCAGCGCCACCGCCTGTGCGAAGCCTATTATGACGGCGTCTTTCAGCGTTACGCCGCCGTCGGTTGCGCGGGTCTGCTCTCCCTTTTTTTCCGCCAGCAACATGATAAAGCCGACGCCGACAAGCGTGAAGACGATAATCAACGGGCTGCGCAGCGCGTGTTCCACCCATTTTTGCAGCAGCAGCCCGGCGATGCCGCCGGGGATGGTGCCAATGATGACCAGCATCAGCATTTTGTGGTCTTTCACGAGGAGGTTTTTCCAGTCCTTCCAGAAGTAGGCGATAAGGGCAAAGAGCGTGCCGCCATGCAGCGCCACGTCAAAGCTGAGCGTATCCAGCTCGCCGCCCCAGCCGAAAAACCAGGGAAAAAGGATGAGATGCGCCGTGCTGCTGACCGGAAAGAATTCCGTCAGCCCCTGCACCAGTCCAAGTATTACCGCCTCAAATATTTCCACGCTTATGGCTCCTTATTATTCAACCGCGAGGCGATGATCGCCGCCGCCCGCTTGGCCGCGCCGGTTTCCCCCAATTGGCGCCGGACGGCATCCATCTCCGCGCGCTTTTCACGCAGACGCTCCGGCGATGAAAGCAGCGATACGGCTTCGGCGGCGACCACGGCGGGCACAAAGCGCATTTGAAAAAATTCTTTTGCAATCTCGCGCCCGGCGATAAGGTTCGGCAAGCCGGCGTATTCCACATGCACCAGCGGTTTCGCCAGCCAGTAATTTAACCAGGAGGAGCGGTAAACGATAATCATCGGCGCGCCAAAGATGGCGGCTTCCAGCGTGGAGGTTCCCGATTTTGTGATAAGCAGGTCGCACGCCGCCATCACATCGTGCGAACGCCCCTTGACGATCTTCACGTGAAGCCGTTGCCTCACCGCCTCGCGTATTTTTTCATCCGGCATATGGTTCGCCACCGGCAGGACGAATCCGGTATCGGGCCGTTCGCGCTTAATAATGTCGGCGGTTTCCAGCAGGGCCGGCAGGTTGTAACTGACCTCGCTGTTGCGGCTGCCGGGCATCATGCCGGCCAGCGTTGCGCAACCCGATGGCAAAAACTCGCGCTTGAGCGCGGCACGGTCTTTGGTGAAATCTATTTCATCCAGCATCGGGTGGCCGACGAAGCGGGCGTCTATGCCGCGCTCTTTGTAAAACGCCTCTTCAAAGGGGAGGATCACCAGCATGGTATCCACCCACTTTTTCACCGCGCGGATACGGTACCTCCGCCACGCCCAGAACTGCGGGCAGACGTAGTAAAAAACCGGCACGCCCGCATCGTGTCCGGCGCGCGCGACGCGAAGATTGAAATCGGGATAATCAATGAGGATGATGGCGTCGTAATCGCGCCGCTTCACCCGCGCGCGCATATCGTTCAAAACGCCAAGGAAGTAGCCGATTTTTTCCAGCATCTGCACCACACCGATGCTGGCCATATCCTTGCAATGCTGGATGATGCGCAAACCTTCGGCAACCATCCGGTCGCCGCCGACGCCGTGGAATTCCGCGTCCGGCATGACCGCCTTGATTTCGCGCATCAGGCGCGCGCCGTATATTTCGCCGCTCTCTTCGCCGGCGACGATCAGAAACCGCATGACGGCCCTCACCCCACCATATTGAACTGGCGGAGCCGGAATTTTACGCGGAGCGTTTCCTCGGCCAAACGCCGCACATTGTCCATGTCCACCCCTTCAATCGGGCCGACGGCGCTCACCACCGTTTCGGGCAGCGTATCGCGGCACCGTTCGACAAAGGCTATCAGCGCGGGGAAGGCGTTCAGCTTGTTTTGCGGATGGCAAATACGGTTGTAGGTGGCCTGATCCGGCGCGTTGAGCGAAATGGAGACGGTATCGATAAGCCCCGCCAGTTCCGGCACGATGTCGCGCTTGTTGAGCAGGTTCCCCTGTCCGTTGGTATTGAGCCGGACTTTGAGGCCGCGCCTTTTCATTTCCGCCGCGACAGCCTTGACGACATCCAGCCGGATGGTCGGCTCGCCAAAGCCGCAGAGCACCACTTCATCCGGGCGCTGACCGCCGATGGCGGCGATGATCTCGGCGGCGGAGGGTTCCTTGTCGATGCCGAGATAGTGCCCCTGCACGGTGGGATTTTCAAGGCGCGGGCAAAAATCGCATACGTTGCTGCACTCGCGCGTGACGTTGACGTAGAGCGAATTGCGGATTTTGTAAACGATCTCCGCTTGTTTCGGTTGTATGCCCAGGAACAGTTTTTCAAAATTGCGGCAGGTGAGGCGCGCGAGGTCTTCCAGCGTCACGCCGCGGACATCGGCGACCGTTTTGGCGGTTTCTATGATGAGGGATGGGTCGTTGCGCTTGCCGCGTTTTTTTTGGGGGGCGAGGAAGGGACAGTCGGTTTCAATCAGCAGTTTTTCGGGCGGCACCACCTTTGCCGCATCGCGCAGGTTTTGGGCCTTCGGGTAGGTTATGTTGCCGGCGAAGGAGACGTGCATCCCCAGTTTAATTGATTCTTCGGCCTCTTTCGGCCCTTCGGAAAAGCAGTGCATCACTCCGCCGATGGCCGGATCGAATTCTTTTTTGAGGATGGGAATGATGTCGGCGAAAGCGTCGCGGCAGTGGATGATGATTGGTTTTTTTGCTTCGCGCGCTATTTTCAAATGACGGCGGAGCGCCGCTTTTTGCTCATCCGCGCCGGTGCGGTGGCGGAAATAATCCAGGCCGGTTTCGCCGATGGCCACCACCCGCGGATGCCGGGCGAGCGTGGCGATGGTTTGGTAATCGGCCTCGGATATTTTTTCAACATCGTTCGGGTGTACCCCGGCGGCGGCGTACATATTGGGATACCGCTCTGCCAGCGCCACCGCGCCGTGCGCGGAGGGAATGTCGTAGGCCACGTTCAGGATCAGGTGATCCGTCAGGCGCGCGGCGACTTCGTGGATGTCGCCGTCGAAATCGCGGTTATTGAGGTGGGCGTGCGAATCGGCGAAGCGGGGGACGCGGGCGGACTTTTCCATCGGCGTCATCTCCCCTTCACGATGGTCGCTTCCCTCCCCTGCCCCGTCGAAACGATGGTGATCGGCGCTTCCGATTGCTCCTGCAGGAAGTCGATGTAGCGCTTGGCCTTGTCCGGCAGCTTCGCGTAATCGGTGATACCGGCGGTCTGCGCCTGCCAGCCGTCGAATTCGCGGTACAGCGGCACGGCCCGTTCGAGGATGGAAGTGTCGTCGGTGATCCGTTCCACCGTTTTGCCGTCCACTTTGTAGGCGATGCATACATGGAGCGATTTCATTTTATCCAGCACGTCCATCTTGGTGAGGGCTATTTCGTTCACGCCGTTAATTTCGGTGGCGTAGCGCGCAACCACGCCGTCGAACCAGCCGCAACGGCGGGGACGGCCGGTGGTGGCGCCGAATTCGTTCCCCTCTTCCTGTATCTGCGCGCCGACTTCGTCTTTCAGCTCGGTGGGAAACGGCCCTTCGCCCACGCGGGTGGTGTAGGCCTTTATCACGCCGATGATGTTATCAATTTTATTGGGCGCGATGCCGAGGCCGACACAGGCGCCGCCCGATGCGGTGTAGCTGGAGGTGACATAGGGATAGGTGCCGTGGTCGAGGTCGAGCATCGTTCCTTGCGCCCCTTCGCAGAGAATGTTTTTTCCGGACTTGATGCCGTCGGCCAGCAGCTTGCGGGTGTCGCCGATGTACGGGGCCAGCTTGGGGGCGAGCGCCAGCACTTCGTCATACACTTTTTGCGCGCTTAATTTTTCGCTGTGATAGTAATGTTCAAAGAGGCAGTTTTTCTGGTCGATAAGCTGCCCGATGGCATGCTTAAGTTTCTTTTCATCATAAAGGTAGAACATCGGGATGCCGACCCGCTTGGTCTTGTCGGCGTAGGTGGGGCCGATTCCCTTGCCGGTGGTGCCGATCTTGGTTTGGCCCTTGCTGCTTTCGTTGGCCTTGTCCATCACCTTGTGCACCGGCAGAATGCAGTGCGCGCGCGGCGATATGACCAGCCGCCCGCCCACGTCGATGTTGCCGGCCTTGAGCGTTTCGATTTCAAGGAACAGCGATTCGGGATCCACCACCACGCCGGAGCCGATGAGGCAGGTCTTGCCGGGGCGGAGGATGCCGGAAGGGATGAGGTGCAGCACAAATTTTTTGCCGTTCACCACCACCGTGTGACCGGCGTTGGCGCCGCCTTGGTAACGGGCGACTATATCGCTCTTGTCGCAAATCAGGTCGACGATTTTGCCTTTGCCCTCGTCTCCCCACTGCATTCCAACTAAAACCGATACAGGCACGTTATTCTCCTTGAAAGCTTGCTGTTTGCCGGAAACGTCAGGATTCCAGCCTGCCGGCTTCCACGCCGGTGGCGGCAGTGATGATTTTAAACCCGTTTTCGCCCGCCGGAACGAGGATTTCGGCAATGTTCATTTTTTGGGCGAATGGCAGGGCCTCCTTGAGGCCGAGGGGCGCAAGCGGAACAATAACGGAAAATCCCTTCGCCCGCAACGCATCGGCGGCGGCGTTGTTCGAGGCGCCGAGCAACAGGTAATCGGCTCCCTTCCAGAGATTGTCTTTCCCGTCGCGCATCAGGGCGTCCACCATTGTATCAATGTCGAAGGCGAAGCCGACGGCGGGCAGATCCGGCCCGAAGCGTTTCACCAGATTATTGTACCGTCCCCCATTGCCGATGGGCGCGCCGGCGGCGGAGAAAAGCTCCATGATGACACCGGTGTAATAACCAAAGCCCCGCATCTCGCCCAAGTCGATGGAAAGTTTTTCGCCAAATCCGTTTGAGGCCAACGCTTCATAGATAGCGGCGAGATTGTCCAACGCGGCCATCGCGGCGGGATCCCCCGCGGCAACGGCGCGCGCCGTATCAATAACTTCTTTGCCGCCGAAAAGCTTGGTCAGCGCGACAATGCGCTCGGCCTGTTGTCCGCGCACTTTCGCCTCTTCCAGCTCCATGCCGAGACCGTACCGGTCTTTTCTCGCCAGCGCGGTTTTAATGCCGTCGAGATGCGCGGCGGGAACCGGCTGGAGAAACGAGTTGATGATACCGGCGTGCCCCAATGAAAGGGCGTAACCGCGCGGAAATGCTTTCTCCAGCGCGGCTTTGACGCTGAGGATGATTTCGATGTCGGCTTCCGGCCCGGCGTGGCCGACGATTTCCAGCCCCGCCTGATCGATGACATACTGCTCCCCTTTGCCTTTCCGGGCGTGCCGGAATACCGGACCGCTGTAAAACAGGCGCAGCGGCAGGGGCCGCCCCGCGAGATGGGTGGCGGCGGAACGGGCTATCTGCGAGGTGATGTCGTTGCGCAGCGCGATGGGACGGCCGGACTCCGCCTCGCTGAAGCGGATGATCCGGTTGCGTTCGTCTTCGGAAAGACCGGCGGCGGCCGACTCGTAATAATCAAGGAGCGGCGTGTCGATCTCCTCGAAGCCGCGCCCCCGCAGGATGCCGTGGATCGCCTGCTCCAAGGCGCGGCGCTGGGCCGCCTCCTCGAAGAGGAACGTCCTCGTCCCCTGCGGTATCGCGGTTGGGTTTAGTTTCAAAGTTTAATGGCCCACGCCTTCAGCACATTTTCAATTTTCAGCAAGCCGTCGATAACATCCTTGGAGACTTCGGAATCGACGCTGATGAGGCTGACGGCCTCTTTCAGCGGCGCGGTGCGCCCGAGGTTGAACTGGCCGATGTTGATCTTGTTCTTTCCCAGATAGGTACCCACGGCGCCGATGACCCCCGGCCGGTCGGTATTGGTGAACATGATGAGGTTTCCTTCGGGAATGGCGTCGATGCGGATGTCGTTGATGTTCACGATGCGCGGCTCCGCCTTGCCGAAAATGGTGCCGGAGATGGACTGCTCGCCTTCATCGGTCACCACGCGGAGCGAGAGAAGGCCCGCGTAATCGTGCACTTTCTTGCTGACGGTGGTCTTCACCTCTATGCCGCGTTCCTTCGCCAGGAATGGGGCGTTGACGTAATTCACATCCAGCCCCATAGCGGTGAGGAAGCCTTTGAGGGCGCTGGTGGCCAGCGGCTTCATGTCCACATCGGCGATCTCGCCGCTGGTGGCGATCTCGACTTCCTTAATGCCCTTTCCGCTGATATGGGCGATGAAGCGCCCCATTTTCTCGGCGAGAGTAAGGTACGGTTTGATCTTTTTGAGGACTTCGGGATCAACATCCGGCACATTCACCGCGTTCATGATGATCCCCTGCTCGAAGAAGGTGACCAGCTGTTCGGCGATGGCGACGGCGACGTTTTCCTGCGCCTCGGCGGTGCTGGCCCCCAGATGCGGGGTGCAGATCACCTGCGGCAAGGCCAACAACGGGTTGTCCGCCGCCGGAGGCTCCTGTTCGAACACGTCCAGCGCGGCGCCCGCC
>JAHFEK010000053.1 GCA_023248495.1 Nitrospinales bacterium | reverse complement strand
TCCTGCGCCTCGGCGGTGCTGGCCCCCAGATGCGGGGTGCAGATCACCTGCGGCAAGGCCAACAACGGGTTGTCCGCCGCCGGAGGCTCCTGTTCGAACACGTCCAGCGCGGCGCCCGCCACGTGGCCGCTCTTGATGGCCTCGGCCAGCGCGGTTTCGTCTATGATGCCGCCGCGCGCCGCGTTGATGATGCGCACGCCCTTCTTCATCATGGCGAACTGTTTCGCGCCCACCATGTGTTTCGTTTCCGGAGTGAGCGGCGAGTGGACGGAGATGAAATCGGCCTGTTTGTAGACCTCATCCAGGGAAACCAGTTCCACGCCCAGTTCGGCGGCCTTGTCCTTGGAGATGAACGGATCGAAGGCGATGACCCGCATCTGGAAGCCCTGCGCCCGGCGGGTGACGATGGATCCGACGCGACCGATGCCGACGATGCCGAGGGTCTTGCCCAACAGCTCGACGCCGACCAGCTTGCGGTCCCATTTTCCCGCCTTGATGCCGGCGGTTCCCTGCGGAATGTTGCGGGCCAGCGCGCACATCAAGGCGATGGCGTGCTCGCCGGTGGTGACGGTGTTGCCGCCCGGGGTGTTTTCCACCGCGATGCCGCGTTTGCTGGCGGCGGCGATATCCACGTTATCCACCCCCGCGCCCGCGCGGCCGACCACTTTGAGGTTCGTGGCGGCGGCGATGACCTCCGCCGTCACCTTGGTGGCGGAGCGGATGACGAGGCCGTGGTATTGCGCGATAACCGCGAGAAGCTCTTCCTTCTTCATGCCGACTTTCACGTCGACCTGGATGGCGGCGCTCTTTTTCAGTATCTCGATGCCGTTGTCGGAGAGTTCGTCGCTGACGAGTACTTTGTATTTTTCAGCCATCACTTCACCTCGAACCCTTCGTGCAGCACCGCTTCCGCCGCGCCGACGCCCGCGCCAAACTGAACCTTGTGGCCGAATTTGTGCAACGCCATTTCAATGGAGGAGAGGGCAATCACCATATCGAACTCGCCAAAGTAGCCGAGGTGGGCGATACGGATGATCTTCCCTTCCCACTGATCCTGCCCGCCGGCGAAGGTGACGCCGAAGTTGTCGCGCAGCGCCTTGACGAATTTCTTTCCGTTGACCGCCTCGGGCAGGTAGACGCCGGTCATCGCTTCGGTGGGCGATTTGGTGACCATCTTGAGCCCCAGCGCGTCGGTGCCCGCGCGCACGCCGCGCGCCAGCAGTTCGTGCCGCGCGAAGATCGCGGGATAGGTTTCCTCTTCCATCATTTTAAGGGCTTCCAGCAGGCCGTTCACCAGCGACACCGCCGGGGTGTAGGCGGTGGTCTTGTCTTTCAGGTTCTTCCGTTCTTTTTTAAGGTCGAAATAGAACTTGCTGTTCTTCACTTTGTCGGCTTTGGCCCACGCCTTGTCGCTCAGGGCGATAAAGCCGAGGCCCGGCGGCATCATCATCGCCTTTTGGCTGCCGCAGATGAGGATGTCCACGCCCCAGTCGTCCATCGGGATGTCGAACACGCCCACGCCGGTGATGCCATCCACAACCAGCAGCACGTCGCGCTCTTTCGTGATGGCGGCCAGTTCCTTGATCGGCATTTTCACGGTGGTGGAGCTTTCGGTCGCCTGAATCAGGATGCCCTTGATATCCTTATCGGCGTCAAGGCGCTTCTTGATGTCCTGCGGATCGACGGCATTGCCCCATTCGATTTTCACTTCGTCCACCGACAGGTCGAACGCCTGCGCGATTTTCGTCCAACGCTCGCCGAACTTGCCGCCGTTGACCGAGATGACTTTTTCGCCTTTGTTGAAACAGTTGACGATGGCGCTTTCCATCGCGCCGGTGCCGGAAGAGGAGAGAATAATCACATCCTGTTTGGTGTGAAACAACCCTTTGAGCTTATCCGCCGCCGCGCCGAACACCGCGCTGAACTGCGGCGTGCGGTGGTGAATGATCGGCTGGGCCATTGCCAGCAGGATCCTTTCGGGAACCGGGGTCGGTCCGGGCGAAAGTAAATAGTTCTTTTTCATTGCCACTCCTTATAAAAATTCAAATTAGGCCGTTATTCTTTTTTAGCCGTTGCAACGCCGCCCGCTCCCGTGGGGGGGGGCGTCGGGTCAAGGGGGGTATTATAGAAAGGAAAGGGTCAAATTTCCAGCACTACCGTGCCAGCTATTTTATCGTGCCATGATTGCCGGTGGCGATCCAATCCGGCCCACAAGTAGCCCAACCCGAAGAGAAACCATGAGAAGGCGTACCCGATCGTCCGCAACACCGCGCGGAAACCGTCCACTTCCCCGCCGTAGAGAGACACCACCTTGATGCCCAGAACCTGCTTGCCGGGGGTTTGGCCGCCGTGGGTGAGGAAATAGACGAAATAGACCGTGTAAAACAGCATGTAAAACAACGCGCCCGCGATCATAAAGCGGATTCCTCCATCCAAGCCGGCCCCGTGAAGAATCCGGTAAACTTTGGAAGCCGCCCACAGGGTGAGGTGCGCGGCAAAGTAACAAATCAGGTTGTCGATCACAAAAGCGGCCAGCCGTACGAAAAAACCGGCGTACACCGCAGGCGTATTTTCCACGGCCGGGGCAACGGGGGCGGCCGATATGTTTTCGAAGGTGTAGGCGGCCGAAGCGGCGCCGGAGTGGGAATTAATCAAGTTTCAGATCGCTCAAATCGATATCGATATCGAAATCATCCTTTTTCTTGCCGTCTTTATCCGGCTCTTCTTTTTTAGCGCCGCCGGATTTATCCGTATCGGAAAAGTCGACATCATCGAGGTTGATGTCCAGGTCAAAACCGTCCATGTTAAAGTCCGAAGCGGGCGCGGCCTGTTTCGGCGCGGCCGGTTTTTCCTCGGCTGGAATTATATCAATTTCTCCCAAATCGATATCCATTATGGCGTCTATGGCGTCTTTTGCGGGGGGAGACGCCGGTGCGGGGCTCTCGGAATCGCCAAGATCGAGATCCCCCATCTCGATAGCGAAGTCATCCGATTTTGCCGGTGGAATAACGGCTTCTTCCGCTTCGCCGAGATCAAGCGTTGCCTCTTTTTCCGGGGGCGCGGGGGTTTCTTCCAGCCCACCCAGATCAAAATCAATTCCATCCAACTCGCCGGGAGCGGCGGCCTTGCCGTCTGTGGGGGCCGTTTCTTTTTTCGGCGGTTCCGGGGCGATACTGATTTCTTCCTCTTCCAGCGATGGCAGCTTGATCGATGCCGTTTCGTCCGCCGATCCCCCCAGGCTGCTCAAGTCAAGCTCGTCGTGATCTCCGAGATCCACCCCTTCGCCTATGTTGGTGAAATCGGTATCGGAGCCGATGGCCGCCTCAAAGCCGGAGGTGCCGGACAACTTACCGGTTGCGGAGGTTTCCGAGAATTGTTCCGCGCCCGGCTGATCCTCCACCATCGTGGATGTTTCGGCCATCGCGGCTTGCGGGGATGCCTCACGCCGCAACGACGCCATTAAGCCAAGGTTGCTGTATTGGGGATAATCGATCCCCAACTCGGTTTTGTGCAACGACAGGTCGTTGCCACATTTCTTGCAAGTGTTGAGATACTCAAAACTTGCGAAATTACATTTAGGGCACTTCATCTAGCTGATTACTTTATCATATTTTTCAGGATAACCAAACGCTATCGTTAAAACGCGAACGTACCGTTTAGGAATTATGGATGTAACGGCGTTGGGAATGGTGCGGGCGGGGCGTAAACCATGTTACCGCTTTATTCCATGAATAAAACGCATTCGTTTCCACCCCGCCCGCGGGCCACCGCTAGATTAGCGCCATAAAAAGGATCGGGAGCGAGAAAAGCGCCACAAATGCACCAAGCCAAGCGTATGAAACAACATTGCCCTTGGTTTCGCAGTGCGTACCGTAGCAGATCATGTTGCCTTGATAAGTAAGGTGTCTCATAACTCATCACCTCTTTTCTTCACTTGGCTGTATTCTACCACAAATTCGGGAAAAGAATACTAAAAAGGTCTTCTTTATCCTGATATGCTTTTGGCCGTTTTTTTGGCCCAAATCTGGTGGGGCATAGAGGAGTATAATGATTACAGGAAAGAGACGGACAAGCTCGTCCGGCTTCGAGCGGCCTGAACGAGATCTCGGAAAGGCAGGTGATTTGATTGATGAATATTTGGGATTCAATTAAAACAGCCTCGAAAGGCTCCCTGGCCGTGGCGCGCGTCGCGATGGACGAGGCCATGACCTCCCCGTTTATGACTAAAGAGCTGGGGATCATGGGAATGAAGGCCATGCGGATGCTTCCGACGATGAAGCCGGGCATGCCCGGCATGATGATGGGGCATCACTTCATGATGATGATGGCCTCCAAACCCTCCCGGAAACACACGCCGATGCACCGGCTGGAGAGGGGACGCCGCGGAGCGCGGGGCTGGAGCAAATAGTATGCGGTAAGCGGAGTCGCGCGGTCCAACGCCGCGCCCCTCCGCCGGGGCGGGGACAATCCCGCGATCCCGGCTGGCTTATCGCATTCCTTATTTTCCCCTTTTCACCCCCGCCACCAATGGAAATACGATACAATCGGCGCTTATCCGGCCCAAAAAAATATGAATAAAGAAAATGTGCTTGTCGCCATGAGCGGCGGCGTGGACAGCTCCGCCGCTGCGGCTCTCCTGCTGGAGCGGGGGTATGAGGTCATGGGCGTCACCATGCGGCTGTGGGATTTGCCCGCCGAGGCGGAAAAGCAAACCTGTTGCTCGCTGGATGACGTGAACGACGCCCGCCGCGTGTGCGACCAGTTGGGGATCCCCCACTACACGCTCAACATGAAAGAGGAATTCAAAAAGCACGTCGTCGATTATTTTGTGGACGAGTATGTATCGGGCCGGACGCCGAACCCCTGCATCGCCTGCAACCGGGTGTTGAAGTTCGGTCTGCTCCTCAAAAAGGCGCGGCAACTGGGCTGCGCCAAGCTGGCCACCGGCCACTACGCCCGCATCGTGGAAATCGACGGGCGCAAGCGGCTGGCCCGCGGGCGCGACCCCGAAAAAGATCAAAGCTATTTTCTTTTCGATGTCCCGCCGGATACGCTGAAAGACGTGCTCTTCCCGGTGGGGGAGCTGACCAAAGATGAAACGCGCGCGGTGGCCGCCCGGCACAACCTCAAAACGGCGCAAAAACCGGACAGCCAGGAAATCTGCTTCGTGCCGGACGACGACTATCAAAAATTCATCGCCGGCCTGGAGCTCAACATCCCCCCCGGCGACTTCGTGGACAAAGAAGGAAAAAAGCTCGGCGCGCACAAAGGAATTCCCTTTTACACCGTGGGGCAGCGCCGGGGGCTGGGCGTATCGGCGGGCGGGCGACTGTATGTCACCGATATCGACGCGGAACAAAACGTCATCCGCCTCGGCGCGGAAGAAGAGCTGCTCGCCGGCTTGATGGAAATAAAAAACCTCACGCTGCACGAAGAACCGCGCGATGGAGCGGTGGCGGTGCAGTTGCGCCACCGGCGCGCGCCGGTCAACGGCATCATCCGCTTCACGGCGGACGGCGCGGAAGTGCGGTTCGATAAACCGGAACGGGCGGTTGCGCCGGGACAAGCGGCGGTTTTTTACCGGGGCGATACCGTGACGGGCGGCGGATGGATTGAACGGTTTTACACGGCGAACAACGGAGCATAAATGAAATTTGACATCGGCAAAGCCGCGGAAGCCGCCATGCGGCTGGCACGCGCGGCGGGGGACATTCAGCGCGCGAAGTACGAAACGAACGTGAAGGTGGAACTCAAAGGCTCCATCAATCTGGTGACCGAGGTGGATGTGGAATGCGAACTGCTTATCGCCGCCGCGCTCCGGGACGAATTCCCGGCACACAACGTGGTGGCCGAGGAAGGAACCGACACCAATACCGGCAGCGGCTACACCTGGTACATCGATCCGCTGGACGGCACCACCAACTACGCCCACGGCGTGCCGGTCTTTGGCCCTTCCATCGCCTTGGTGAAGGACGGCGAACCGCTGGCGGGCGCGGTGTACGATCCGATGCGCGATGAAATGTTCAGCGCCGTCAAAGGGGAAGGCGCATACCTCAACGGCAAACGGATGAAGGTATCGGACACCGGCCGGCTGGAAGGGGCGGTGCTGGCCACCGGTTTTCCGTACGAAATACGGACGTTGAAGAAGAATAACATCGACAATTTCAACCGCGTGGCACCCCAGTGCCAGGCGGTGCGCCGGTGCGGGGCCGCCGCCATCGACCTTGCGTGGACCGCCCGTGGCCGCTTTGACGGTTTTTGGGAACAGTACCTTTACGCATGGGATATGGCGGCAGGCGCATTGCTGGTAACCGAGGCGGGAGGCGTCATCACCGACATGAAAGGGCAAAAACTCGATCTGCTGGGAAAACATATCCTCGCCGCGACGCCGGGAATCCACGCCAACCTGCTGAAACTGCTGGAGTGTTGAGCCGGTCAAATATTGACTGTTGACGCAACGCCGTCGCTTGGGGGTACAATCAACTCTTCGTTTGAATAGGAGTGGGGTAACAGTGGGACATATCAAAGTCGGCATTACCGGCATCGCGGGCCGGATGGGGCGGGAGATCGCCAGTTGTGTTCATGAAAACCCCGCGCTGCGTCTGGCCGGTGGAACCGAACGGCCCGGTCACGCGCTTATCGGCACCGATGCTTTTGGGGCGCTGGGGCTTGGAACTGGCGGACCAAAGATCGCTTCCCACCTCAAAGAGATCATTAACGATGTTGATGTCATCATCGATTTCTCAACCCCCGAAGCGACGATGGAACACTTCGCCGTCTGCCGCGCGGCGGGCAAGGGGATCGTCATCGGCACCACCGGCTTTTCCGCCGAACAGGTGAAGGAGATGGATTCGCACCGCGCCGCCATCCGCTGCGTCCGCGCGCCGAACATGAGCATCGGCGTGAACGTGCTGTTCAAAGTGCTGGCGGATGCCGCCCGCATCCTGGGAAAAAGTTACGACATCGAGATCATGGAAATCCACCACAACCTGAAAAAGGATTCCCCCTCCGGCACGGCGATGCGGCTGGCCGAGATATGCGCCCGCGAAACCGGGCGCAGCCTTGACAGTGTCGGCGTGTACGGACGGCATGGCATCACCGGCGAACGGACGAAAGACGAGATCGCCGTGATGGCGTTGCGCATGGGGGATGTGGTGGGCGAGCACACGGTGTACTTCGCCGGGCAGGGGGAGCGGGTGGAGCTTACCCACAAAGCGGCCAGCCGCCGCAATTTCGCCGCCGGGGCGGTTCGCGCCGCGGAGTGGCTGGCCGGGCAGAAAAACGGAACGTACGACATGCAGGACGTGTTGGGCCTGAAATAGGTGTTTGGATGGATATTGGCCGGATGCATCTTTGTGATAATGGTGTGGCTGCTGGGGCATACCTTCTACTTGATGACGCAAATGAAAAAAGGCCCTGACGCCGAAAATGGGGACCATGGGGAAAAGGGAGAATTAGACGATGAGCATCGGTGACTACATTAAGCCCGAATATGTGCTGCTCAACATGAAAGCGCAGAACCGGCATGACGTATTCGCGGAGCTTGCCGGTTGTCTGGAAACCGCCGGTCTGCTCGATAAGACGGCTTCAGGGGTGCTTATCCAAAAGCTTGAGGAGCGCGAAAAACTGAGCACCACGGGCGTGGGCGAGTCCATCGCCATCCCGCACGCTTCCCTCGAAGGATTCAGCGAAACGGTCATACTCATCGGCGTGCTCCCCAACGGAGTCGATTTCGCGTCGGTGGACAGCCAGCCGGTTAAGGTGGTGTTCATGATTATCGGCTCGCAAACGGTGCCGCGCCTCCACATCCAGATCCTTGCGCGGATTGTCCGTCTTTGCCGCAACAAAGACCTCATCAGGAAAGTGCAAGAGGCCTCCACCCCGCAGGAAGCGCTGGAGGCCATCCGCTTGGTGGACAACTGACCTGAAAGAGCGCCCGCCCCCCTATTCCCGCGCCGGGGGAGGCCAAACCGTTTCCCGTAGCGCTTGCCGCTGATTCCGTATCAGTTTTGCTTTACAATACCGTGAAAAGATAAGGAACACTCCGCAACCATGCCGAAACTGTCGATGCACGAGATAACGCTGATATTCCTCTCGCTGGCGGTATTGCTGGCGGTGGCGCGCGTGTTTGGCGAACTGGCCCGGCGATTCAACCAGCCGGCGGTGATGGGCGAGATCATGGCGGGCCTCCTGCTCGGCCCCACGATGGCGGGCACGTTTTTTCCCCATGCCCTCTCCTTTCTGCTGCCGACGCCGGGGACGCAGCTTTTCATGAGCGGCTTCACCGCCATCGCGGCGGCGTTGTTCCTGCTGGTGGCGGGGATGGAAGTTGATCTTGCGCGGGTATTGCGGCAAGGACGGACGGCAAGTACCGTCAGCATCGCCGGGATCGTATTCCCATTTGCCGTGGGGTATCTTTCGGCATGGTATTTCCCGCATCTGCTGGGATACGAGGGCGGGGTACACCAAACGCTGTACGCCCTCTTTTTCGCCACCGCCATCTCGATCTCCGCGCTGCCGGTCATCGCAAAAACGCTGATGGATCTGGACTATTACCACACCGATATCGGCATGATTATCATAACCTCGGCGATACTTGACGACCTCGCGGGATGGATAATCTTTTCCGTTATCCTCGGCACCATGGGGATCAACGGCGAATTTTCCCCGTCAACCACCATCCTGCTTACCATTCTGTTCGCCGCGGGGATGCTTACCGTGGGCCGTTGGGGGTTAAACCGCATTTTGCCGTGGATCATGGCCCACGCCAGCTGGCCGGGCGGCGTGCTGGGATTTGTGGTATCGCTGGCGCTGGCGGGGGCGGCCTTCACCGAATGGATCGGCATCCACGCGGTATTCGGCTCGTTCATAACCGGCGTGGCGCTGGGAGACTCGGCGCACATGCGCAAGCGCACGAAGGAAACCCTGGAGCAGTTCGTATCGTTCATATTCGCGCCGCTGTTTTTCGTGAGCATCGGCCTGCAGGTGGACTTCGTGAAAAACTTCGACCCGGTGCTGACCTTTCTTGTTCTCACCATCGCGATGGTGGGTAAAGTGGCCGGGTGCGGCCTGGGGGCCATGGCCGCCGGGTTGCCCCCGCGCGAATCGTGGGCAATCGGTTTCGGCATGAACTCCCGCGGCGCGATGGAGATCATCCTGGCCCTGCTCGCCATGCAGTATGGGCTTATCGGCGAACGGATGTTCGTGGCGCTGGTCATCATGGCGCTGGTCACCTCCATCGCCAGCGGGCCGGTGATGCAGTTGATACTCCGGCGGAAAAAAAACAGGCAGGTGAGCGACTATATGGATTCGCGGGTATGCCTGAATCCATTGAAGGGAAAAACGCAGCGCGAGGCGATTGATGAATTCGCGCGGGTGATGGGCGGCATAATCCGCCAAAGCCCGGAAACCATCGCGCGGGCGGTCACCGACCGGGAACGAATAGCGCCCACCGGGCTGGGGTTCGGCGTCGCCATCCCCCACGCGCGCCTATCCGGCATCAGCGCGCCGGTCATCGGCATCGGCCTGACGAAAGAAGGGGTGGATTTCAATGCGCCGGACGACAAACCGGCGCACCTCCTGTTTTTCATCCTCACCCCGAAACAGGACGCCAGCGCGCAGGTGGAAATACTTTCGGAAATAAGCCGGATAGCGAAAAACGCCGAATTGTGCAACCGGATAAAAAGCGCGGAAAGTTACACCGAAATTTTGGGCCTTATCAAAACAAAAGAGATTTGACCCCCGGCCCGCGGAATTCCCGCCCGGACGGAAAAATCGGGGTATCAGGTTATCGGTCTCCGCTTCCGATAATGATGGAGAAAATATTTTGTAAAATCATCGGCAACGGAACCGGGAAAGGGAAGCGGGCTAATAGTTGAATTTCGCGGAAGTACTTGCTTTTTCAAACAATCGAATCATAATAGAAGGCTATACGGTCGATTTGCCAGTACGCATGGACAGGGGTCGAAGGGGATTGCCCCGCCATGCCCGGGTAGTAATATCCGCGGAGAATACCGCACACGCGGCTGCGGGGTTGAAGTTATCATCAAGCAACCCGCCACAAAACCGTTTTAGGAGGTACTCAGATGGCGATTGAAGAAGCGCCTGAAGGCGGCGAAGCGCCGCCTGCGCCAAAAAAGGCCAAGAGCAAACTCGTTCTTATCATAATTATCGCGGTGTTGGCGGTGGTGCTTGTCGGCGTGGGTGGCTATCTGGCCGTTTCCATGCTGGGAAAAAAGGCCGCCAAAGGGGGCGCGGAACATGCCGCTCCGGCGGCCGAAGGTGAACACGGCGGCGGCGAAGCAAAGGGCGCTGAACATGGCGGCGGCGAAGCGAAGGGCGCTGAACATGGCGGCGGCGAAGCGGGCGGCGAAGGCAAGATGGGGGTGTTCGTTTCACTTGATCCCTTCATCGTTAACCTCGCATCGGAAGCGGGCAAACGCTATCTGAAAATCACCATGCAACTCGAGCTGGCGCGCCCCGACATGGCCAACGAGGTGACCAACCGGATGCCGCAGATAAAGGACGCGGTGATCACCGTGCTTTCCTCCAAGACGGCGGACGATCTGCTGACCATTGAAGGGAAATTCCGGCTGAAAGAGCAGGTGCTCACGCGGATTAACAACACCCTCACCGGCGGAGTGGTAAAGAACATCTTTTTCGTGGAATTCGTCATACAATAACCTCGGCGGCTCCGCCGCCGGCAATAAGGGAAAACATGCACCGGCAATGAGCCAAATACTATCGCAGGAAGAAGTCGACGCGCTGCTACGCGGCGTGAGCGACGGGGAAATCGAAACCGAGGCGGAAGACCTCGGCGACGATAGCGGCGTCGTCGCGTACGATCTCACCAGCCAGGAGCGGATCATACGCGGCAGAATGCCGACGCTGGACATTATCAACCAGCGGTTTTCGCGCCTGTTCCGCAACTCGCTTTCCTCGGCGCTGCGCAAAGTGCTGGACGTGAGCGCCGTTTCCACCGACACGGTGAAATTCGGCGAATTCATCAAGTCGCTCCCGGTTCCCGCCTCGCTCCACATTTTCCGCATGGTGCCGCTGCGCGGCTTCGCGCTGCTGGTGGCGGAATCGAAAATGGTCTTTGCGCTGGTGGACAGCTTCTTCGGCGGCAGCGGCGAAGCCAAGATGAAAATCGAAGGACGCGATTTCACCACCATTGAGCAACGGATCATCAAAAACGTCATCATCATGGCGCTGGCCGACCTGCAAAAGGCCTGGATGCCCGTGCATCCGGTGGAAATGGTTTTCGTCCGGTCCGAAGTCAACCCGCAGTTCGCCGCAATCGTGCCGCCGACCGACGTGGTGGTGGTCATCCTGTACGAAGTCGAAATGGATCAATTCAGCGGAACCCTGACCGTGTGCCTTCCCTACTCCACCATCGAACCGATCATCGGCAAGCTGAAGGCCGGCTTTCAAAGCGATCAGCTGGAAGTCGACCTCGCCTGGGTGCGCCGTCTGCGCGAACGGCTGGCGATGGCGGAAGTGGAGTGTAAAGTGAAACTGGGCGAGGCGTCCGTTTCGTCGCGCGACTTTATCAACATCAAACCGGGCGATGTGCTGACCCTGGGAACGGATATATCGGACGAACTGATGGTCACCGTGGGCGGTGTGCCCAAGTTTATGGGGGTGCCCGGCGTGGTGCGCGGCAACAAGGCGATAAAAATCACGCGGGTATTGGACCGCGAAACCTGATATAAAATAGCTAAACGAAGGATCAAGATTTGAGCAACGAAGAAGATCTCTGGGCGGCGGCGGCCGAAGACCTCGAAGAGCAGCGTAAAATGCTGCGGGACGAGGCGTCGAAGCCGAAAGAGGAGCCGGCGGCTTCCGCGGCGCCCCCGGCGGCCGTGGCGGCGGGACGGGCCGCGCCTATGAGCATGGATGACAAAAAGCTCGAGATGATTCTCGACATCCCGTTAAGCCTGTCGGTGGAGATGGGACGCTCAAAAATGCTTATCAACGATCTGCTTCAACTTGGACAGGGTTCTGTTATAGAATTAACAAAGCTGGTGGGAGAGCCACTGGATGTATTCGTGAACGACAAGTTGATCGCCAGGGGGGAAGTCGTCGTCGTCAACAACGAAAAGTTTGGCATACGGCTTACCGAGGTTATCAGTCCCTCTGACCGCATACAATCGATAGGTTCGTAAGGGCCCTTCCAATGCCGCGGGGCGTGGCGCCCCGCATTTTGCAACGCGCGCGCGGGTAATGCGCGCAGACAGAAAACATTTTTAAAAAAAAGGTTCTATCCACGTGGAAAATTCCGTATCGGGCATACTTGAAATAGTGCAAAAAGGCTACGGCTTCCTCCGCTCCATCGACAACGGATTCCGGATTACGCCGCAGGATCCCTATATCTCGCCAAAGCTGGTGCAATCCCTTCGCCTCAAAACCGGCATGCACATCACCGGCAACGGCAACGCGCTGAAGAACCAGCCGAACATATCCATCGAAAAGGTGGATCTGATCGACGGGCGCGATCCGCGGGACGCGGCGGGACGCATCCCGTTCGCGCGGCTCACCGCCATCGACCCGCTTGAACAATACCGGCTGGAAACCGGCCAACAGCCGCTGGACACCCGCATCATCGATATGTTCATCCCGGTGGGTAAAGGCCAACGCATGCTGATCGTCGCCCCGCCCAAAAGCGGCAAAACCACCATAATCGAAGACATCAGCAAAGGGATCAAGACGAACCATCCGGACGCGCACCTGATTATTTTCCTCATCGATGAACGCCCCGAGGAAAGCACCCACTTCCGCCGCGCCGTCGGCGGAGAAGTGATCGCCACCGACTTCGACCAGCCCCAAAAAGAGCACATCCGCGCCGCGTACATGGTATTTGAGCGGGTGAAAAGCCTCGTTGAAGCGGGACGCGATGTGGTGCTGATGATCGACTCGCTCACCCGCATGGGCCGCGCCTTCAACCGCGATTTCGACAGCCGCGGCAAAACAATGTCCGGCGGCCTTTCCGCCGGAGCGCTGGAGTTTCCGCGGAAATTTTACGGCTCCGCCCGTAACATTGAGCACGGCGGCAGCCTCACCATCATCGCCAGCATCCTCGTGGATACCGGCAGCCGGATGGATGAGTTGATCTTCCAGGAATTCAAGGGAACCGGCAACAGCGAAATCGTGCTGGACCGCAATCTCGCCGACCAACGGGTATTCCCCGCCATCGACTTCCAGAAATCGGGCACCCGCAAAGAGGAAAAACTGCTGTCGGTCGAAGTGCTGCGCAAATCCGCCATGCTGCGGCGCGCCCTTTTGGACGACCGGCGCGGCGAGAAATACCGGATGTTCCTTGAAAAGTTCGGTCAGGCCAAGGGCAATCTGGAGTTCCTCAAGACCATACCCGACGCCCCCGTTCGCTGAGCTGGCAACGTACACACCGCCTTATCTTCTTGCCCGGTTTGGGCGACGCTCCCGCGCCTGAACAAATCGGCGGCAGGGGTGCCGCCGCTACCTTGACACGGGCGGCGTCACACAGCCGATGTTGAGATGGCATGCGCACAAGTGGCCTGGACTCACCTCCAACAGCGGTGGCGTCTCTTGGTCGCAGGGCTCGAATTTTTTGTGGCAGCGCGGGTGGAAAGCGCACCCTTGCGGCATCGCGTGCAACGGCGGCACAATCCCCTTAATTTCGCGCAGCCGCACCGGCTTGTCCCCTTCGTCCTGAATGGCGGGGATCGATTCCATCAGGCCGACCGTGTAAGGATGTTTCGGGTTGGAAAAAATCCGCGATACCGAACAGGTCTCCACTATTTTCCCGGCGTACATCACGGCGATCCGCTGCGCGTAGTGCGCCACCACCCCCAGATCGTGCGTGATAAGAATGACGGACGCATCGAACTTCCGTTTCAGTTCATCCATCAAATCCAGAATCTGCGCCTGAATGGTGACGTCCAGCGCGGTGGTCGGCTCGTCGGCTATCAAAATGGCCGGTTTGCAACCCAGCGCCATCGCTATCATGGCGCGTTGACGCATCCCGCCGCTCAACTGGTGCGGATATTCGTCCACCCGCTTTTCGGGATCGGGCATGCCCACCTGCCGCAGCATGTCGATCGACTTGGCGCGCGCTTCCGCCTTCGACGCTTTTTGGTGGATGCGGAAGACCTCGCCTATCTGGTCGCCGATGGTGAAGACGGGATTGAGCGCGGTCATCGGCTCCTGAAAGACCATCGCTATGCGGTTGCCCCGTATGGCGCGCAACTCTTTTTCGGGCAGCGTGAGCAGATCAATGCCGTCGAACATTATTTTGCCGGATGAAATCTCACCGGGCGGACTTTGAATGAGCCGCAGAATGGACAGGGCGGTCACCGTCTTGCCGCAGCCGCTCTCCCCCACGATGCCAAGCGTTTCGTTGGGGTAAAGATCAAACGATACGCCATCGGCCGCTTTGCCCAAGCCGTCGCCGGTGCGGAAGCTGATCGTGAGATCCTGAACCGAAAGCAGCGGTTGTTGCGGCATTACATAAGCTCCTTCACATGGCGGGCCACCGTGGTCCCCAGCGTGTTCAGATTATAACCCCCTTCCAGGAGCGATACGATCTTTCCGCCGCAAAGTTCGTCCGCCGCCGCCGCCAACATCTTCGTCATCGCGGCGTAACCGTCGTCGGTGACCTTCATGCCGCCCAGCGGGTCGCCCTCGTGCGCGTCGAATCCGGCGGAGATGAGGATGAGATCGGGGTGGAACTTTTTTATCTGCGGAATGAGGGAGTGCTCAAAAAGCGTGAGATAGGTGCTGTCGCCGGAATATGCCGGCAACGGGTAGTTCAGGGTAAAGCCGCTTCCCCGCTCTTTGCCGATCTCGTGGTCGTTTCCGCTGCCGGGGTAGATGCCCCAATGGTGGATGGAAATAAAAAGAACCGACGGGTCGTGCTCGAACGAGTGCTGGGTGCCGTTGCCGTGGTGCACATCCCAATCGACGATGGCGATTTTATGCGCGCCGAGCGATTGCGCGTGACGCGCCGCGATGGCGACATTGTTGAAAAGGCAAAAGCCCATGCCGACGGCGTGCTCGGCGTGGTGTCCCGGCGGACGGACAGCGCAGAACGCGCGTTTGGTTTTGCCCGCCATCACCGCCTCCACCGCGTTGCAGGCCGCCCCGGCGGCGCGGACGGCGGCGGCATAACTCTTTGCGCAGATGGGGGTGTCGATATCGAGCGATGCCGCCCCCAGCGTGCAGACCTTTTCCACGTCCTGAATGTAACCCCGGTCGTGTATGGCCGCTATCTGGTCGATGGTGGCGTCCGCCGGCTCTATCCATTGCTCGATGGGAATGATCTTCGCTATCTCATGATTGATGACGCGCAACCGCTCCGGGTTCTCCGGATGATTCCCGGTATCGTGCTCCAGAAACAGCGGCGAAAAGTAATACCAAACCCCCATGGGGGGATTATAGGTTTGTGCCGCCCGCTTTGCCAACCCTTTGATTGCCGTACCGGAGACACTTCCGCCGCCGAATTATTCCACTGTTTGCTGGAGGACTGAGATTGCTTCGCCACCGCTCGCAATAACAGATAATGCCCACAATGACTGTGTTTTGTCATTGCGAAGCCATCGAAGATGGCTGTGGCAATCTCAAGCCGAGGCACCACCAAATACGGGGTAGTGCATCAACTGCAATTATCTCGTTCTCTTTCCTCCCCCTCATAATATCGAGGGGAGGGGCAGGAGGGGTTAAAAACCTCCCCTGTATCCCCTCCTTGCAAAGGAGGGGATGAGTTCATAAGGGAGAGGGGAAGCGCGGCATTACTTCTCTTTCCTCCCCTTTGCAAGGGGAGGATACAGGAGGGGTTCCCGCATCTTCTGCCATGCCTGCTTTATCGGGACAACGGCTATTACTTTTAACCGCACCTATATCTTCCCCTGGAGGAAACTTCGGAATTGAGGTTGAACAAAATTCAGCACTGCGGTTTGCCTGCTCCGGTGAAATCAGTCATCGCCCTCGGCGAGTTTTGAAAAAAAGTCGCGTATCTCGCGCGGGATGAAAGTGAAATAGGCTTCGTATTCCCCGTCGCCATGATCTTTGGTGATTTTGGCGTACACGGGGGCTTCCCTTCCCGATGCCGATTCGCCCGCCAGCGACATTTTAATATTATAAAAAGGGGCGAACGGTTTATCCGGGCGTATAAGCCCCCCTTTGCCGGCAACGCCGGTTATGACGGCGCGGAATTTCTCCCCCTTGGAATATTTTTCCTCCAGAATTTCGCAATCAACCGTTATGGGGATTTTCAACATGCAGAAATGCATTCGCTTGACCGGAAGCGAAATATT
>JAHFEK010000083.1 GCA_023248495.1 Nitrospinales bacterium | reverse complement strand
AGCCATGTCCGCAAGATTGCGCCGCAACGCGCGCCGCAGGATATGCGCCGCCAGCACGGGGTCGCGGTGCGCCCCGCCGACCGGTTCACGCACCACCTCGTCGATCAGGCCGTTCGCGAGCATGTCCCGCGAGGTCAGGGCCATCGCTTCAGCCGCTTCCTCCACTTTTGTCTGGTCTTTCCAAAGGATCGCCGCGCACCCTTCAGGGGAAATTACCGAGTAGACCGAGTTCTCCAGCATGAGCACCTTGTTTCCCACGCCCAGCGCCAGCGCGCCGCCGGAGCCTCCCTCGCCGGTCACCACGCTGATGATTGGCACGGTGATCGAGGCCATTTCCTTCAGGTTGCGGGCTATCGCTTCCGCCTGTCCCCGTTCCTCCGCGCCGATGCCGGGGTAGGCGCCCGGCGTATCGAGCAACGTGACGACCGGATGCCCGAATTTTTCCGCCAAATGCATACAGCGCAGCGCTTTGCGGTACCCCTCTGGATGGGGCATGCCGAAGTTGCGGTACATTTTTTCTTTCACGTCCCGCCCTTTTTGGATGCCGATGAACATCACCGACCGATCGTCCATCGTGCCAAAACCGGACACGATTGAAGGCCCGTCGCCAAATGAACGGTCGCCGTGCAGTTCCAAAAAGTCCGGCGCGATCTCCCGTATGTAATCAAGGGCGTATGGCCGCGCGGGATGGCGGGCCAATTGGGTACGTTGCCAGCGATTGAGTTTTGAAAAGGTGTCGCGTTTGAGGGTGTTAAGCTTTTTGTGCATTTTCCGGATTTCACTGGAAAAATCGGCGTCTTGCAGCTTGCTCAACGAGCGCAGTTCGTCCAGCTTTGTTTCCAGCTCGAGGATTTTCCGTTCAAAGTCGAGAATCCCGGCGTTCATGGATGGCTTCTTCATGGGCGAATCATACCATAACCCGTTATCGGTTTTAGAGGCAATTGAACCATTGAAAATGCCTTTACCCCGCGCCGCCAGTCTGCTTTAATCGGCGCATGGAAAAGATCACGATGTATACGGCCGCATGGTGCGGGGATTGCCGGGCCGCAAAGCGTTACCTTGGCGAAAAAGGAATTCCCTTTCACGAAGTCGATATCGACCAGCATTCCGAAGCGGTGCAAACGATTGTCGCGGCGCGTGGCAAGCGGGTGTTGCCGACACTGGAATTCAAAGGGAAGTTCATGGACGGCAATCACTTCAATGTGGAAAAATTCGCCAAAGACCTCGCCGAACTCCTTGCCTGATTCCGGTCCTTCTGAACGCGGTGAAGAATCCCATTCCGGAAAGAGATCCTTCGCCTATGGCTCAGGATGACAGCGAGGCGGGGAAGGCGGTTAGCGGCGGCGCTCCACATCCTTCGCGTTCTCCGCGCCCGGCCCCGATGTTCCCTTAATGATGTAGGGCGGGCGCCGGTAGACGTTGCGGATGAGGCTGGAAACCCGCTCGTTAATAAGCATCAGCACCGCGCTGAAAAGCGCCATCATCAGAAACAGGAACGGAACCGTCAGCAGCCACAGCGCCTCCGGCCCCCGGTCAAGAAGGCCCGCGACCGCCGCCAGCAAGCTTATGGCGAACAGCAGCGATGAAACCGCGCCCGCGCCGACCAGCAGCATGGTTGCCACCGGCTTGTTCGACATCAGGATCATGAGATCCATCGCGAGCTGCAACAGGCGCAGGAAATTGTAGTGCGAGCGGCCGGTGAGCCGCGGGCGTTCCACGATCCGTATCTCCGAGTACTTCACCCGGCGCGACGCGATGTAGGTGGTGATATGTTTGAGGTATTCCGGGCTGTCGCGCAGTTCGTCCACAAAGCCGCGGCGGAACGCGGTAAGCGCGCAACCGTAGTCGTGCAGCGGGCGTTGCAGAAAGCTGTTCCGGATGAGGTTGAAGAGCCGCGATGGAAGCTGGCGCAGGAAAAAATCGTTCTCGCGGTTTACCCGCCAGCCGAAAACGGCGGCATCGCCTTCCTTTTCGATCTTCTCGACGAACTGGGGGATGTATTTCGGATCGTTTTGGAGGTCGGCGTCGAGGGTCACGATAATTTCCCCCTCCGCCGCCTGATACCCCGCGGCAAAGGCCGCCTGCTGGCCGAAGTTGTAACTGAACTGTATCAGCCGCAGACGGGGGTTGGCGCGCATCCGTTCGCGGATGATCTGTTCGCCGCGGTCGGCGCTGCCGTCGTCGACGAAAATCAGCTCGTAATCGAGCGCGGCCAACGCCTGTTCGGCTTCGTCCAAAAGGCGGGGGAGGTTTCCCTCCTCGTTGAAAACCGGCACCACCACGCTTATTTTCGGCATACGCTATTTTCCCGGTTTTTCATCCGCTTTGCACGGAAAAGATTTACCCCGCTTCAGGGGGCGTTTGGCGGGTACACATTTTAATGTGTACGTTGGCGCACAGCGCCAAGAGTTGCCGGCCCGTTGGGCCGATGTACACAATAAATTGTGTACCCACCCGGAGAAAGGGGCGCGGGATTATTTTCCCGCGCGAAGGTTCGTTCCCACGTTGGGCGGCACGATCATCAAGGTGCAGTTGGGCGACTTGGAGCAGTTTTCCACCGCGCCGGAAAACGCTTTTATCCCTTCAAGCTGCACAAAGAGATCCGGTGAAAGCCCCATCGCCATCCGGTAGGCGTTGTCCGCTTCCGCGCGTTTGATCTCGGCGGCTTTCCGTATTTCCTGCGCCAGCGCCCGCTGCCGCTCGGTGTTCTGGAGCTGTTGCTGCGTCGCCGTGGCGGTGATCGCGGTCATCACCTCGTTGGTCGGGATAATGCGTCCCACCGTCACCGACATCACGTCCACCGGGATTTGGCTGGCGGTGATGATGGCGATAATTTCCTTTTTCGCCTCCAACGCCATCGCTTCGTTCGCTTCGGTCGAAGAGACCAACTGGTTCATGTCGTATTTTTTGCAGAGGTTGCGGACGACCGTGCGGAACGGTTCTTTCACGTTCATCGTGTACCAGTTGGGGCCGAATTTCTCCACCAGTTGCGGCGAGTTGCGGATCTGGGTTTTGATGTAGACGTTGAAGTGAACCGGCACATTATCCTTGGACATCATGTCGTTGAACAGTTCGTCGTATTGTACCGGTTTGACGTCGATCAGCGTGGCATCGGTGCTCCACCAAGCCCAGGTGAGGCCGGTACCCGCCGGTTCCTGGCGCACGCCGCCATGGCCGAAAAAGTAGGGGCGGTCCGTCAGCACCGCGTTTTCGCCCGGCCCGATGGAGACCGCATGGCATGCGCCAAACAACGGCGCCATGAGCAGAACGATGATCACTTTGTATGATTTCATTTTCAAGTCCTCTTTTCTTTGAAGGCCGGCACGATAGTGTCTTCCGCCAGTATATGTCATTGTTTGCCTATTTGTCGGGTACACAATAAATCGTATGCCCGCATGGAGAGGATTGGTTCGGCGCGAACCCGTTTTACCCCATGACCTTTTTCAGCAATTTGATAAGCGGGTTGTTTTTCATCTTGTCGGCGTAGTGGTATTTCGACGATTGCCGTATCACGTCGGAATAGCTGGGATACAGGTGCACCGCCTGCCATATCCTGTCGAATGGGATGTTGAAATGTTTCGCCAGTTGTATTTCGTGCAACACCTCGGCGGCGTGTGTGCCGAGGATGTGCGCTCCGAGAAACTTTCCCTTTTTGTCCAAAATAACCTTGCTCATGCCGAATTCCTCGATGTCTGTCCGCGCCCGGTCTATCTTGCTGAAATCGAAGCGCAGCACCTTTATCGAGCCGCCGTGGGCGGCCCGCGCCTCTTCTTCCGTGAGGCCCGCGTGCGCCAGCTCCGGATCGGTGAACGTGCACCAGATCACATGCCGGTAGTCGGCCCGCCGCTTGAATGGCAAAAACGCATTGGAGCAGGCGAGGATCGATTGGTACTCCGCCATGTGGCTGAAACGGTATGGTCCCGTAACGTCGCCGCAGGCGTAGATGTTGTCCGATGCGGTCCGCAGGCATTCGTCCACTTCGATGCCGTTGTGGTTGTGGCGGACGCCCGCTTTTTCGAGGTCAAGCCCTTCCGTGTTCGGTTTCCTTCCCGATGCGATGAGGATGCTCTGCGCGGTTATCTCTTTCCGCGGGCCGCCATTGGATTGCGTGGTGAGGGTGATGCGCGATTCGTCGCCCGCCAGCTTCACCGCCTTGGCCGATGTTTCGAATTTCAGCCCTTCGCCCAGCAATTTTCCCGCCAGCATGTCCGCGAGTTCCCGGTCTTCCCGGAAAAGTATATGGTCGAACATTTCCACCACCGTCGTCTCAACGCCCAGCCGGTTGAGGGCGGACGCCAGCTCTATGCCGATGGGGCCGCCGCCGAGCACCGCCAGCGAACGCGGCAATGTATCGAGCGAGAAGACCGTGTTGTTGGTGAGGTACGGCGTTTTGCCGATCCCTTCGATGGATGGGATAAGCGGACTGGAACCGGTGGCGATGATTATTTTGTTCGCGGTAATGGTTTTACCGTCCATCGTCACCGAATGGTTATCGGTGAACCGCGGATCGCCGAAAGAGAGGTCGATCCCCAGCGCCTTGAAGCTTGCGGGGAGGTGCGTGTTGTAAACTTTTTCGACGATGGAGCGGACGTGCCGCATGGCTCCGCCGGTGTTGATG
>JAHFEK010000011.1:42411-59051 GCA_023248495.1 Nitrospinales bacterium | reverse complement strand
ATATAATTACGGGTCTGGTTCGTATTTTTTGAAATGTGCCGACGTGGTGGAATTGGTAGACACACCATCTTGAGGGGGTGGCGGGGCAACCTGTGCCAGTTCGAGTCTGGCCGTCGGCACAATTTTTTCTGGTTGATAAAAACCTCCCCGGCTCTTTTTTCAAACCGGGGATTGGCATTCGCGCCCACTCGGGCGCCTTGATTCCGGGGTGCTCCTTATAACGCGCCCTCTTTCGCCGATTAATCCCCTTTTATAAAATGACCGCTTGGGGTATTAATGGGTAATGTTCATCGGTCATTACGCGGTCGCATTCGCGGCGAAGAAGGCGGCGCCTAAGGTTTCCCTCGGCTGGCTGGCGGCGGCGGCCAATTTTATCGATTACCTTTTCCCCGTCCTCCTGCTTGCGGGGGTGGAACATGTCCGCATCGTTCCGGGTTTCACCGCCGCCGTTCCGCTGGATTTCTACCACTACCCCTGGTCGCATTCGTTGTTGATGACGGCGGCCTATGGCGCGCTTCTGGGCGGCGTTTATTACGCATGGAAAAAGGAGCGGGGTGCGGCTTTGGTGCTTTTTGGCGTGACGGTCAGCCACTGGATTCTTGACGTGGCGTCACACGGGCCCGACATGCCGATTGCGCCGGGAATGGATATGAAGCTCGGCCTCGGCCTATGGAATTCCATCGCCGCCACGATGGCGGTGGAGATACCGCTGTTCCTCGCCGGGGTTTGGCTGTATCTCTCCGCTCCCCATGCGCGCACACGGGGCGGCAGGTACGGCATACCGGTCTTCGCGGCATTTTTATTCGCCATCTATATCGCCAATCTTTTCAGCCCGCCGCCGCCCGATGCAACGGCGATCGGCTTTGTGGGCTTGCTGTCGGCGCTTTTCGTGCCGATGTGCGCTTGGTTGGACGCCGAATCAACGAAACAATAAATCCCAAGCCCGGAAACCGCGGCTTTATCGAAAATAAAACGGGCTATTTTTCACTGTTGGCGCGGATGACGTTGAACAGCTCCAGTGACGAGTCGGTATCGATCTCGGTGATTTTCAGCCCCATGCCGCGGGAACCCGCCTTGGTCATGTTGTTCTGCACGCGGAACTTGCCCTTGATCTCGTGCTCCTTAACCGTTTCCACCATGGAGAGATGGATGGTGAAAGTTCCCTCCGTCCCCACCGGATACGGGAAGCTGGTGAACACAAACATCCCGCCCATGCTGATGTCGTTGGTTTCGTCGTATTTGATCTTCTGGCCATTCACGTCGAGCGTGACGGACACGTCAAATTCAACCCGGTCGCGGACGCGCTTGTTATCCGAACCCTCAGCTTTTTTGCCGCTCATAAAACTCTACAATGCTCCCTATTAATGCATCTATAGTATACACTTTTGGCATCGCGGAAACGGTGAATCCCGCTTTCAGCGCCGTTTCGGTGGTGATCGGGCCGATGGACGCCGCCGTGAGGTTTTTAATCACGTCCGGCAGCTCGGACGGCTCGAACATGGCGGTGAAATTGGTGACGGTGCTTGACGAAGTGAAGGTCACCATATCCAGCCCGCCTTCGCGGATCAATTTCAGCATTTCCTCTTTTTTTCCGGCGGGCCGCATGGTGCGGTAGGCCGGCACCACATCCACCAAAGCGCCGCGTTTCGTCAGTTCTTCCGGCAGGATTTCGCGGGCCTCCAGCGCGCGGGGAATGAGCACTTTCTTCCCCTTCACGTCGCCGATGACTTCCAGAATTCCCTCGGCGCGGAACTCCTCGGGCACCAACGTCACCCGCATACCCACGGCCTCGGCCGCTTCCGCGGTCTTCTTGCCGATGGCGCAGATGCGCGGACCGGCGAGATCGCGGATGTCGCGGCCCGTTTCCTTAAGCCGTTTTAGCAGGTACCCCACGCCGTTGACCGACGTGAAGATGAGCCAATCGTATGTGCCGCAACGCGCCATCGCCGCGTCGAACGGTGCCCAGCTTTCGGGGTCTTTCGTTTCAATGGTGGGAAACTCGTGAACCGAGGCTCCCAGTTCCTCCAGCTTTTGGGAAAAATCGCTTGCTTGCGCCCTGGCGCGGGTAACGATGATCCGCCGCCCAAAAAGGGGACGGTTCTCGAACCAGTTGAGTTTTTCGCGGAAGTTCACCACCTCGCCCACCACTATCAGCGTGGGGGGAGCCACTTTTTCCCGCTCGGCAATCGCGCTGATAGTCTCCAGCGTACCGACCCATGTTTGCTGCTGGGGGGTGGTGCCCCACCGCACCAGCGCCACGGGAGTTTGGGGAGAGCGTCCATGCCTTATCAGGTTGGCCGTGATCATCGGCAGGTTTTTCACCCCCATGTAAAACACCAACGTGCCAACGCCGGTTGCTATTTTATCCCACTGAAGCGAGCTTTCTTCTTTGTCGGGGTCTTCATGCCCGGTGATAAAGGCCAGCGAAGAGGTGGCGGAACGGTGCGTGACCGGTATCCCGGCATACGCGGGACCGGCCACGCCGGAGGTGACGCCCGGCACCACTTCAAACGCGAGGCCCGCTTCGATCAGTTCCTCGGCTTCTTCACCGCCCCGGCCGAAGACGTACGGATCGCCCCCTTTCAGGCGGGCGATGTTTTTTCCTTCGGCGGCTTTGCGCACGAGCAGTTCGTTTATCTTGTCCTGCGGCAGGGTGTGATCGCCCCCCTTTTTGCCGACATAGATAATCTCGGCCCCCGGCTTGACGAAATCAAGCAGCCGCGGGTTGGCCAAATAATCGTAGATGATGATGTCGCAACTCTTGATGAGATCGAGGCCGCGCACGGTGATGAGACCCAGGTCGCCCGGTCCGGCGCCGATGAGATACACTTTTCCTTTTTTCATAGACGCACAGTATACAATTATTTCTTGGCGCGGATAAACCGCGTTTTTGTATGGTGTTGACTTGGCGCGGCATGGCTTTTATCCTAATCCGGGATTGGGGCAATGCGCCTGGGCGCGCGTGGAGCGGATTCTTTCATAATTCTTAATGCGAGGGCGTATGGGCGGCGAAACAGAAAAGGAATTGTTGAAACTGCTTGAAACAGCGCTTGCCCGGGAACGGGCCGCCGAAGACCTCTACCGCATCGGCGCCGAACTTGCCCAACGCCCCGAAGTGAAGGCCATGTTCATCCAATTGGCGGGCGAAGAACACCGGCACGAAGAGCTGCTGCGCCAGGAATATCACGCGATCAAAAAACGCTTGGGATTGAAAGTGCTTCATGATGAACCGTAACGGCGCCGGGGAAACCCGCGGAAATCATTTTTCGGCTAAAGGTCCGCGTTGCGCCGATATCTGATGGCCGCGGCGGCGGGCCTTCTGTTGACCGCCTGCGCATCGACAACGCCCAAGGAAGATATTCAGCGGTTTCCTTCCGACCACGGCAAGCAGGACATTTACGTGGTGCAGCATGGCGAAACGCTGGACGAGGTGGCGAAAAAATTCAACGTCAACGTAGACGATCTGAAAAAAACGAATAACCTTGAAACCAACACCGTGAACGAAGGAGAGCGGCTGACCATCCCGGCCCCGCGCAGCGGAGAAGAATTGGGCGGGAAAACCGAACCCCTCCCCGATAAAACAGAAAGAAAGGAAAAAGATTCTCCGCGCAAAAAGGGGCGGCCGCCAGTGAGCGGCAAGGCGCCGCGTATCGACGTGGCGTTGGCCTGGCCGCTAAAGGGCGCCATCATCAGCAACTTCGGCATCCGCGGAAAAGGCAAGCATGACGGCCTTGATATCGGCGCTCCCGCGGGCACCGACATCACGGCGGCGGCGGACGGCACGGTGATCTTCAGTGGATGGGGCCCATCCGGCTACGGCAACATCGTGGTCATCCGCCATACCGAAACCGTGGTGACCGTATACGCCCACAATAAGGAAAATGTGGTGGAACGGGGAGCGGCGGTGAAACGGGGGATGAAAATCGCCACCGTCGGCAGCACTGGCCGCGCCACCACGGCGCATTGCCATTTTGAAGTGCGCATCAGCCGCATCCCCTATGACCCGCTCGCCTATCTGGGAAAACAGTAACGCTTTCCGCTACGCGGTGGCGGCTATGGGGGCGGAGGCCGCGCCGCCGGTTGTCAACGATTGCAGCGCCATCTTCGCTTCGGCGAATTCAGCGTTGATGCGCAACGCCGCATCGTATGCCTGCCGCGCTTTTGCCGTGTCGGCTTTCTGTTGATACGCCCGGCCAAGGTTGAAGTAGAGGTTGCAGTCTTCTTTGTCGATGCTGATCGCTTTGGTAAAGCAGTTCACCGCCTGTTCGTTCATTTCCAGCCGGCGGTATGTGATGCCGAGATAATTGTAGATCCGGGTGTCCGACGGATTCACCGCCAGCGCCCTTTCAAAAAGGGCCGCAGCCTCGCCATACATCTGTTCGCGCAAATATACCTCGCCGGCGGCAACCAGCGTGATCTGATTCTCGGGATCCAATTGCAAGGCCCGATCCAACGAAAACTTCGCCTTTTGCATCTCCCCCTCGCGCAAGTACCATGCGAATAAATCCAGCCACCCGTCGGCGCTGTCCGGCGTTATTTTCACCGCGTTTGCCATCAGCGCCTGCGCTTCCGATGCCATCCCAAGCTTCTTATACGCGCCGATCAAATTCAGATAGGCGCTCACCATCGCCGGGTCGGCCACGATGGCTTTCTTGAATTCTTCCGAAGCCTCGCGGTGTTTTTGCGGATCGGGCATCGTATCCCCCTCTTCGGCCAGGGTCTTGCCGTAGCCGACGTGCATCCGCGCGCGCAGCCGCTTGGGATCGTTCGGCTTTATATTCATGATCGCTTTTTTAAAAAAGAGCGCCGCCTCGCGATAGTTCAAGTCCCGCAACAACTCCTCGCCGGTTCGGATCAGCAACTCGGGGGAATTCGGGTTCGCGGCCACCATCCTTCTCAGCGCCGCAAGCTCCTCGAGGCTTTGGCCCGTTTTCTTGTAACAGGTGAGCAACGCACGGTGCGCATCGGGGTTATCAAAACTTATTTTCAGCGAATTCTTGATGAGCGGAATCGCCTCGCGGTACATCCCGGCCTCGATATGAACGTCCGCCACCTCCAGCCAAGCCTCCTTGGACCACGGGGCCGCAAGCACCGCGCGCCGCGCCGCCCCGGCCGCCTTGCGGTAGATCACGGCGACGACTTCGGGAAGGGTATCCTCCGCCTTGAGTTTTTCGAGCTCGCGCGCCAGTTTTTTTCTCTCGCGCGCGGCGATAGTAAGCGCAAGCATGGTCATCGAATCCTGCATCCCCTCGGCGGTAAACGGAACTTCAATAAAACCGGATACGCCGTGGGCGAACGCTTCTTTCATGAACTCCTTGTTGATCTCATCCACGATGAGCGCCACCGGCGGCGCGGTGATCTCTTGCCGCGTCGATACCGCGCGGGCGAACCGCAGCCCGGTGAGGAGCTTCATTTTGCCCGCGGCAATCACCAAATCATAGAAAACCCCCTTTTGGGCGTCATCGGCCAAACGCGTAAGCGCCTGCTGGGGATTTTCCTCGCTGTAGAAGGCGAGCGGCTCTTCTTTTAGATACTGGTTGTAGGGGAGGCGCTCTAAAAAGTCCTTGACCTGCTTAATCTCGTAGGACTTCTCGCTGACGATAAAAACTTTCATCCGGCGTTTCCCATTCCCCAAAGGTGTTACGTTGAACGGTCATTGTAATTCACGCCGACAATGCGGTCGAGAACAAAAAATCCCGATAACCGCCAAAAGCCGACACGGCGGCGCGGCAAAGTGATAACATAGCTCTCCATATGGCAACTAAACCGTCTTTCACCGTCTGCCTCGTCGGCCGGCCCAACGTGGGCAAGAGCACCATCTTCAACAAGCTCACCCGCAGCCGTAACGCCATTGTGGACGACATGCCAGGCGTCACGCGCGACCGGATGTTCGGCAACGCCGACCTTTCCGGCGTCGATGCGCTCATAATCGATACCGGCGGCATCGAAGTGGCGCAGGACGACATCATCACCAAACAGATACGCGAGCAGGCGCTGCTGGCGGTGGAAGAGGCCGATGTCATCTGTTTCGTGGTGGACGGCAAAGAGGGAATCAGCATCCTCGACCGGCAGATCACCGAAATCCTGCGCCGCACCAGCAAACGGGTGGTGCTGGCCGTGAACAAGGTGGACAACCCCCGGCACGGAGATCTGCTGGCCGATTGGTACGAACTTGGCTTCGAGGATATTATCCCGCTTTCGGCAGAGCACAGCATCGGCTTGGGTGAACTATCCGACATGCTCACCAAGGGAATTCCGAACGAGCAGCGCTACGTCAAAGAGGAAGAACAGAAAGAAGAAAATGCCGAAGCCCCCATCACCATCACCGTGGTGGGACGGCCCAACGTGGGAAAATCGTCGATCATCAACCGCCTCATGGGCGAAAAACGGCTGGTGGTCAGCGAAATCGCCGGCACCACGCGCGACGCGGTGGACACCGTGGTGAAATATCACGGCAAGGAATATATCTTTGTCGACACCGCCGGCATCCGGCGCAAAAACCGCGTATCCCAAAAGCTGGAAAAATTTTCCATCATCATGTCCCTCAAAAGCATCGAGCGGGCTGATATGGCGCTGCTGGTGCTGGATGCCACGCAGGGTGTCACGATGCAGGACGAGCGGGTGGCAGGCATCATTAACGATAATTACCGCGCCTGCATCATCCTGGTAAACAAGTGGGATCTGGTGGAAAAAGACACCATGTCATCCGCCCGCTTCCAGCGCGATCTGGAGGAAAAGCTGAAGCATATCGCCTGGGCGCCGGTGCTTTTCGTCAGCGCCGAAACGGGGCAGCGGACTCATCGCATCTTCGAAACCATCGAGCAGGTGAAGCTGGAATACCGCAAACGGATCGATACCGGCCCGCTGAACCGCAAAATCGAAACATGGACCTCGCGCGTGCCGGCCCCCATCGTGAGCGGCCACAGGCCCAAATTCTTTTTCATCACGCAATCCCACGTGGCGCCGCCGACGTTTATCTTCTTCGTCAGCAAGCCGGCCTGTGTGGCGGAAACCTACCACCGGTACCTGATGAACCGCATCCGCGATGACTACGGCTTCGTGGGCGCGCCGATAAAATGCATCTTCGATCACCGCCCCGGACGCCACGCGAAGGATGAAAAACCGCGCCGCGAACCGGGCCCGACCAAACACAAAGAGATTGCGCAGGAAAAAACCGGATTCAAGCGCCTCGCGCGCAAAGATCCGGTGGCCGCCAAAAAGAAACGCGGCGCCCACAAAACAGCGAAGGCAAAACCCAATGCGCGCCCTGGCCTTAAGAAACGTTAGCATCGAAGGCCCCGGCACGTTCGGGGAGTTTTTAAAACGGGGCGGCTTTGCCATCGACGACATCGACCTTTCAAAAGGGGAACGCTGCCCCGCCACGGCAGACGGTTATGCCGTGACGCTGGTGATGGGGGGGCCGATGAACGTGTACGAAGAGGATAAACACCCCTTCCTCGCCGATGAGTTGAGGCTGCTGCAAGACGCGATCAAAAAAAATCACAAGGTCATCGGCTTTTGCCTGGGCGGCCAGATGATCGCCCGCGCGCGTGGCGCAATGGTGACTAAAAATCCCGTCAAGGAAATCGGCTGGATGCCGGTATCGCTCACTGGCGCGGGAAAACGCGAGCCGCTGTTGGCGGGCCTGCCGGAAACGCTTACCGTCTTTCAATGGCACGGCGATACCTTCGCCATTCCCAAAGGAGCGGCGCACCTAGCCCGTAGCGAAGTATGCGCCAATCAGGCGTTCCGCCACGGCAATATGCTGGCTCTGCAATTCCATCCCGAAGTGGAGGAGACCGACGTGCGGTTGTGGAGCGAGGAGTACCTGCCCGAACTGGTGCGCGAACGCGGCGCGCGCGGCAGGGAGCAGCTGGTGGCCGAAACCCGCCGCGCATATCCGCGCATGCTGAAAGACCGCGATATCTTTTATCAAAATCTTTTGCGGTGGATTCTTGAGCGGTAGCCGCGTGAAACGGCTGCTCCCCTTTCTGTTGGCCGCCGCGTTGCTTGCACCCGCCGCCGCCCGCGCCGACGATCCGGCCGACTACCTCGTCGGCCTTTGTAAAGGCGAAGCCGTTCCCGGCGGCCTGACGCCCGCCAGCGAAGAGTGGGGCATCCGTCCGTATAAACGAAATTATGTGCTTCTTTACCAAGGGGGAACACCGAACGCGGTGGACGGCATGCATGAATACGTCAAATTTCAATTGAGCATTCAACAACACCTGTGCAAGAACCTGCACTTTGGCTATACCCAAAAATCGTTTTGGAGCGCGACCGCCCCCTCGCTCCCATTCCGCGAAACGAACTACAATCCGGAATTTTTTCTGGATTATTCAAACTATGGTTCCGGTATCTGGCGTTTGGGAAAAATTGGGCTGTTCGAGCACGAATCGAACGGGCGCGACGGATTGGAATCGCGCAGTTGGAACCGCATCTACTGGGAACCCCGGATGGTGATCGACGATCCGGCCAAACTCCCCTTCGACTTCAAAACGCTCGTCGTCGCGCTGAAGTGGTGGTACGCCTATAGCTCCACCGAGAACGCCGACATCCGCGACTACCAGGGCAACAACGAACTTACCGTAACCCTCAACCAATACTGGACGCAGTGGGTCTTTACCGCCCGCAAAGGACGCATATGGGATTACGGCAACTTTCAGGTGGATGTTAACTCCCACTTCATGGGTAACATGGATCTATTTTTCCAATACTGGGATGGCTATGGCGAGAGCCTGGTTGATTACAACCGTACCACCACCCGCTACGGCTTCGGCATCGCCATCAACCGCTGACCCTCGGTAAAAAGTGCCTGCCCGGCAAACATTGCTAGGTTGTTGACGCTCCCACGAACGTCCTCAGCCGTCAAATGGATGACTGGATGACCAACGTCAAACATGATACGCATATAATAACAATTACTTATGCTTTAGCCCGTCATTTATCCGCTCTGGCACAGGTCTTGAAATACCTATGTGCAGGAGACAAAAAAATGACTAAAGAAAATATGTTGAAGTTGCTGGAAAGAAGTCATGGCGAACTGATTACCATCCTCCTTGACGAAGCGCGGAAGCTGGAATCGAATCAGGCCACCGCCGAAGAACTGGCGCGGGAGACTTATTCCGACCTCCGCCGCCACCTTGAACTGAACTTTAATTAAGCCGGCGCGGCGAATGCGCGCAGCCGGCTAAATACGCGCGCTTGTGACCGCCGTTGTTTCACCGTTTTCCTTTTCACCGCCATACGATGAAAAACATCTCGCGTAATGCCAACCCGATAGCCGTTTTCCAGGTTCATCCATCCGCCGTCAACGGTGGCGGTTATGAAAAAAGAGCTTCGGCGATGTTTTGTTTGAGGATGTCCAGGCCTTGCCCGGTGGCGGCGCTGATGCCGAGCGCCTCGTGGCGGCGGCAGATGTTTTCGGCCTGTTCCGCATCCACCACCTCCACTTTGTTAAACACCGTGATAACCGGGATTCCGGCCAGGCCGATATCCTCGATGATGTCTTCGGTGACTTTCATGTGCGCCTCCAGTTCGGGGTTTGAAATGTCGGCGAGGTTGATAAGCAGATCGGATTCGGCCAGTTCCTCCAACGTGGCACGGAAAACTCCGCGCAACGATTCGGGCATGTTGCGGATGAGGCCCACGGTGTCGCTGATGACCACTTCCTTGCCGTTCGGCAGCCAGAGCCGCCGCGTGGCGGGATCAAGCGTGGAGAACAACAGGTCTTTCACAATCAGATCGCTGCCGGTGAGGCGGTTGAGAAGCGTCGATTTTCCCGCGTTGGTGTAGCCGAGTATCGACACGGTTTTCACCTCGGATCGGCCGCGTTTTTTCCTTTTTTGAGTGCGGCGGTTTTTCAGGTTTTCCAGCTCCTTTTCGAACTGGGCGATGCGGCCCTGCAGATGGCGGCGCTGGGTTTCGGCGGTGGTTTCGCCGGGGCCGCGCAGGCCGATACCGCCGCGTATGCGCGAGAGCGCCGATTCCTTCGCGCCCAGCCGGGGCAACAGATATTTCATCTGCGCCAGTTGGATGCGCACTTTGCCGTCGCGGCTGGTGGCGCGTTTTTCGAAAATGCCGAGAATAAGCTGCGTGCGGTCGACGACCTCCAGATCGGTGAAATCGGAAATCGCCTTTATCTGCGCGGGGGTCAGCTCGGTATCGAATATCACCATGTCGACGCCCAGCGAAAGAGCCTTGATCATGAAATCCTGCATCTTGCCGTGGCCCATCAGGAATTTTGGATCGGGCACGTCGCGCCGTTGCGTCACCCGGCCCGCAACATTGATCCCGGCGCTGCGGGCCAGTTCGGCAAGCTCGTCCAGCGAAGTGTCCATATGCAGTTTCGGCTTGCCGGAAACGTGGATGAGCAACGCGCTCTGTTCCGTTTCCACCTTTTTGGCGATGACGGTTTTTTCGAGGTCGCGCTCCACCTGCTCAATCAGCCCCTGATACAATTCTTCCGCCTGCGGGTGGGTAAGCGCCCCATGCATGGTGTAGCGATCCTCTTCCCCCGCCTCGATGTGGGCAAGGTGCAATTTTCCGGCCGTGCCGTCCGCGCGCACGTCGATGGAGGCCATCGCGTCGAGCCGCAGCAGCAGAAGGTCGTTTAGGTCGTCGCGCGTGACCGCTTCGCCTTTCAGGTGGGTATGCACACAGCGGTATCCGGCCAACCGCTTGCCGGCCACGCGGCGTTGCCCCAAATTCGGGATGACGATCTGATGGTCGTTGCCGACGATGACGTGGGTGATTTTTCCCTTGCGGTCGATCAGCAGGCCGATCTGCCGCGCCAGCTCGCTTGACAGTTTGGCGGTGTACATCAGAAGTTCATCGGTGATGAGTTGGCCGGAGGGAATTTTGCGCCGGTAGACGCGCTCGAGGCTTTTGAGGGCAGCATGCGGCAGCCCGGCGATGTTTCCGTGAACCGTGTGGGAAATGGAATAACTCCTTGCCGCTAAAAACCTTCGAGGATCAATCCGACGAGGCGGTCGCCCAGATAGTCCGCAACCTCCCGGTTCGCCAGATTGCGGGCGGTTTCCGCCGCCGGTATGGCCGCGCCGAGGTTGTAATCCCACTGCACCTTCAAATCACGGTTCAACGCGATCCCTTTGCCCACGTTATCGGTAAATTGAATCTTCACCATCATCTTGATGCGGTATTGCGAAACCCGGTTGAGACTGTCAAAGGCGACCGGTTCCAGCGCGTAGCTTTTAACGGTGCCGGTCAGCAGGCAATCGGCCCCGCCGTCCACCACCTTCAACCGTCCGTCCCTGATGAATTTTTCGGTGACGGCCCGCGTAACGGTGATATCGAGATTCGGCTGCTGCACGTCGCTTTCAAAAATGGGAATGCTGATGCTTTTGATACTTTCGGGGAGGCTGCTGCCTTGGCCCGCGAAATGATAGCTGCAGCCGGTGACGAAAAAAACGGCCAGAAAAAGGGGTATGATCCGCTTCAAGAAATCTCCCCGCCGCAACTGGAACCTTGCCCGGCGGTGCAACCGTAGCAGTGCGGGCCGGTGACGATCTGCCGTCCGGCGAGAACGCCCTGATCCCAGTCGTTTATGTGGAATGGCGCGCCGTGGTTGACGCGCAGATTCAGCATTTGGTTAAAATCACAATCGAACAGGAAGCCATCCCACCCTATGGAAATCATCGAGCGGCACATCACGTTTTCAGCCGCCACCGGGTTGAAGGCTCCCGCGAGGCGTCCCAGATAGGAGTCGTGCGCGTTTTTGCGGTTGAGGTAATCCTTGAACCGGGCTATCGGCATGTTGGTTAACGCAAGCAGGCGGTTAAAGGCGATGCCATGGCTCTTTGTTAGTTCGGCGCGGAACTGCCGCTCCAGGGCCTCCTGCGGCGCGGGAAGAAACGCCCCGGCCGGGTTGTAGACGAGGTTCAGCGTGAGGCCGCTCCCCCCAACGCCAAAGCCCGTTGCGTTTAGCCGTTTAACGGCTTCGATGGATTTTTCAAAAACGCCCTTGCCCCGCACCGCATCGGTCTCCTCCCGCCGAAAATAGGGAAGCGACGCGACGACGATGACATTATGCGATTTCCAAAACGCGGGAAGGTCTTGCATTCCCGGCTCGCGCAGGATGGTGAGGTTGCACCGGGTCATGACCGCCGCGCCCATGCCACGCGCCCGCTCCACGAAATCGCGGTAGCGTGGATGCATCTCCGGGGCGCCGCCGGTTATGTCCAGTACCGGTATCCGCTCTTCCTTCAGCAGACGCAGACAACGCTCCATTACGGCATCATCCATCATCTCAGCGCGGTTCGGACCGGCTTCGACGTGGCAGTGGTGGCAGGCCTGATTGCACTTTTTTCCCACGTTTACCTGCAAGGTGGCAACGCCGGCGGCCCGCAACGGATAAAGGTTGCACGATTTAAGCGCGTCGTCGAACGGGGTGATAACGGCGGGCATGGTTAAAACGATATTTTTTCCGCGGCGTTGCGCATCTGCACTCCATGCACCATCGCGGCGCCCCCCTTTATGGCGGCCGCCACATGGATGGCTTCGGTCATTTGACCGGTGTTGGAGCCTTTTTCGAGGCAGGATTTGGTGTAGGCGTCGATGCAATACGGGCACTGCACGGCGTGGGCGACCGCCAGGGCGATCAGCGCTTTTTCCCGTTCGGTGAGAGCGCCTTCCTGAAAAACCTTGCCGTACCACTGCATGAAAGCGTTCCACAACTCCGGAGCATCCTTGCCCATGTCGCCAAATTTATCAAGATCCGCCGGATTGTAATACGTTTCCATCAATTCTCCATATACAATGTTTTTTCGGGTGATTTTTTTGATTGTAGCATAAGAACCGCCCGGCTGACGGCGGCGCTATGAACGCCAAAAGGCCAACGTGACAGCCAGCCCCGCCGCCACCACCGCCGACGCCCATGAAAAAGTATTGAAACGCCGCGTATATGCGTCGAGCCGCCGCAACTCCCCGTTGCCCGATACGGTCATTTCGGGGCCGTATGTTCCCACTTCTTTCGCCGCATGGAGCACGGCTTCCCCGTGGGGAGCGGCGGCGATGGCATCGGTCAGGTCGGCTCCGGCGGCGTGCTTGCTCATGTGCAAACCGTCATTCCAGTGGCGCGCCTGGGTGACGTCGTAGACCTTCCCCTTGAAGGCGATGAGCGCACGCCGCCCTTTGCGGCCGTTAAATTGCTTGAGGTCGCCGGGTGAAAACGCCGTGAACAGGGAGAAATCGGGCAACACCAGCTGTATCTCCGCCGCCTTGCGTACCCTCGCCGTCTGGCGCGCCACAATCAGGCGGGCCGTCATAAGCAGAACCAACAGGTTGGTCAGGACAATTTTAAGGCCAAGGAAAGCGCCGTATGTGGAATGCCAGAAATCAATCCCCGGCACGAAGACGAACGGGACAAGCAACGCGCCACAGCCCGCAGTAAGGCCCATTGATACCCATATGAATTTGCGCTCCGTGGCGGGATAATCTTCCCGCGCCAACTGCCGCGGCACAAAGCCAAAGAATATGGCCGCCCCGGCAAGCGCCACCGCCGCCGCCGCATGAACCGCCAACAGCAGGTGGCGGATTTTCCGTTCAAGCGCCGCTCGCAGGCCGCTTTTCAGCGGGCCTTTCGAGATGCTAGGAAGCTGATAATAGTTTTGGACGAATAGATTGCCGTCAGCCGTGAACTCGAGATTGTCGGGCCGGCCGACATGGCAGTAATCGCAGTTTTTGCCTGTTTGTTCGGCGAAGATTTGGGTGGCGCGCGCCTCTCCCGTAAAAAACGGCAACACGGCGAACATCGCCACGGCGGTCAGGGTACGGAATATCATTTTCATTTGTTTTACCGGTCGACAGTTTACCGCGCCGCCGTGCCGCTCAACAAACATATTTACGGATGGTGTCATTCCGAGCCGCGGGCGAAGAATCCCTTTCTGGAAAGAGATCCCTCGCCGCGCTCAGAATGACAGCGAAAAGAACGTTATTTCTTTTCTTCGGCTTTCTTTTCTTCGGCCTTCACTTCTTTTTTGTCGGCCTTTTTGGCGGCCTTTTTGTCGGCTTTCGCTTCGACCTTTGCTTCGGCTTTGACTTCTTCAGCAAATGCCGGGGCAACGAAAACGGTGAAAGCTGCGGCCACAAAAGCGATAGTCAGGAACTTTTTCATGCGGATCCTCCAAGGTGTAAACCATTGCCGCGGAACCGCCGCGCAACACACGCGGCAAACTGTATCCCACGGCAAATTTTAATGTCACAGCATAACAGCGGCCGGGATTCCCCGGCTTCACCGGCTATAGCCGGAAAAGGATTCTACTCCCAACAACGGAATAAATATTAAAAAAATTAAATTGGACAAATTGAGGAAAAATCAGGCAAGCAGCAGCAGCAGAGTTTCGGCGGTTTCGTTCACCGCGCCCAGAATGTCGCCGGTCACGCCGCCGATGCGTTTTTCGGCGAACTTCCGCAGCGCCAGCGCCGACCCCGCCGCCACCGCCGCGAAGAGCGCCAGCTTTTTCGGGTCTGTCCAAAACCCCGTGGCGAGGACGGTTATCGTGGCGATGAAAAGCGTTCCCGCCGAAAACGTGCCGACAAACGCCGCGCCGGTGCCGGTGACGCGCGGATAGCGGGCGTTATAGGCGGCTACGATCATGCTCCAGCGCGAAAAGGCGAGGGCCGTGGCGATGGCCGCGAGCCGGCCCTGCTCGCAGAGCAACCACAACGCGGTGAACTTGCCGATCAGCACGAGGAAAATGGCGGTGTAGCCGAATGGGCCGGTGAACGGCTCCTTCATGATCTCCATCGCGCGTTGCGGCCCCTTGCCGCTCAGCAGACCGTCCGCCGAATCGGCCAAGCCGTCGAGGTGCAGTGCGCCGGTTATCAGCGTGAGCAGCAACAGCGCGGCGAAGGCGGCAATACGCGGATCGGCCCCCACCGCCATAAGCCCGTAGGCGGCCGCCGCCGCGATGCCGCCGATGGCGGCCCCCGCCAGCGGAAAGTACGCGAACGACGCGCCAAAATCGGCCGCGCCGTATTCCTTCACCGGCGGCAATGGCAGACGCGTAAGAAACGTGAATGCCAGGTGCGGCGGTTTCAGCATTACCGGAAACGCGCGCCGGATCCGGTCATAGGGCGGTGGAAACGTTGGCGCTCCCGAAGGTGGCCATTTCATTGTATATTTTCACGGACGCTTCAATAATGCCGATGGCAAGCGCCGCGCCGGTTCCCTCTCCCAACCGCATATCCAGGTCGAGAATCGGCTTCACCCCCACCTCTTCGCAGATGCGGCGGTGGCCCCGTTCGGCGGAAAGATGGGCGAAAAAGACCCGTTGGTGAACCGGCGGGGCGCTGCGGATGGCAACGATGGCAGCCGCCATCGAAATGAAACCATCCACCACCACCGGTATCTTGTGTTTGGCCGCGCCGAAAATGAGGCCGGTCAGCCCGGCGATTTCCAGCCCGCCCACTTTGCGCAGGGCATCGAGCGGCGAAACGAACGGCGCGTGCAGCGCGATGATGCGGTTGAGCACTTCGGTTTTGCGGGCGATCCCGGCGGCGTCCAGCCCGGTGCCGGGGCCGACGATGGTTTCCGGGGCCAACCCCAGCATGGCCGAATAGAGCGCCGTGGAGGGGGTGGTGTTGCCGATCCCCATATCCCCCGTGCCGATGATGTCGACGCCGTTTTTCGCCGCTTCTTCGGCGAGGCCGATGCCGGCGAAGATGGCGCGTTCCAGTTCCTCTTCGGTCATCGCCGCTTCTTTGGCGATGTTTTTGCTTCCTTTGGCGATCTTGCGGTTGACCAGGCCCGGCGCGTTCTCAAAATCATAATTCACCCCCATGTCGACCACCACGGTTTCGCATCCGGCGTGGCGCGCCAACACGTTGATGCCGGCGCCGCCGCGCAGGAAGTTGAGCACCATCTGCGGCGTCACTTCCGCCGGGAACGCGCTCACCCCTTCGGCGCATACGCCGTGGTCGGCCGCCATGATATAAACCGTTTTCTTTTTCAGGCGCGGGGGAAAGGTGTCCGTGGCCCTGATGTAGCGGGCGGCGAGATCCTCCAGCCGGCCCAGCGAGCCGAGAGGCTTGGTAAGATTGTTGAGGTGCGCCTGAATTTCGGCGTCGCGAGCGGTGTTCACCGGCCCGATGCCGGCGATGTATTGTTCTATCCGTTTCATTATTTCATTTCCCCTTTTATCATGAGCGGCAAGCCCGCCACCATCAATATGACCCAGCCGCAAACAGCCGCCAGCCGGGCGTTCACCAAACCCAAACGGTCGCGGTACGCGCGCGACACCGGGTCGGCCGGCACGATGCCCAGCCCCACCTCGTTCGTCACCACAATCACCTTTGCCGCCACGCCCGTCACCGCGGCGGCCAGCGCGTCCGCCTTGCGGGCGAACGCGGCATCATCGGCCTGTTCCAGCAGGTTGCTGGTCCAAAGCGTCAAACAGTCTATCACAATACAATTGCCGGCCGCGCCATGCGCCGCCACCGCTTCGGCAACCGCCAGCGGCTCTTCCACGGTGATCCATCCGGGGCCGCGTTCGGATTTATGTTTTTCAATGCGGGCGCGCATCTCCGCGTCGCGCGCTTCGGCGGTGGCGATGAAAATTTTTGCGCCCCGCGATTGATCGGCCAGCATCAGCGCATGGGCGCTTTTGCCGCTGCGGGCCCCG